>NZ_PJDK01000011.1:0-93335 GCF_002837615.1 Klebsiella sp. X1-16S-Nf21 | reverse complement strand
GCCTGCTGCTGAGCGTGCTGCTGCTGAGCAATTTCCATCAGCTTCTGAGAAGCCTGCGCCAGCGCCTGCATTTTCGCTTCGATATCCGCTTTGTCTTCGCCTTTCAGGGAAGTTTCCAGCGCGGTCAGCGCAGACTCAATAGCGGTTTTGTCATCAGCCGGCAGTTTATCGCCTGCTTCTTCAACCTGCTTACGAGTGCTGTGCAGCAGATGGTCACCCTGGTTACGGGTCTGTACCAGCTCTTCGAACTTACGGTCAGATTCGGCGTTAGCTTCTGCTTCGCGAACCATTTTCTGAATTTCTTCTTCATTCAGACCGGAAGACGCCTTGATGGTGATCTTCTGCTCTTTACCGCTGTTTTTGTCTTTCGCGGAAACGTGCAGGATACCGTCAGCATCGATGTCGAAGGTGACTTCGATCTGCGGCATACCGCGCGGCGCCGGGTTAATACCATCCAGGTTGAACTGACCCAGTGATTTGTTATCAGACGCGCGTTTACGCTCACCCTGCAGCACATGGATGGTTACCGCAGACTGGTTGTCTTCTGCAGTAGAGAACACCTGGCTGTGCTTGGTCGGGATAGTGGTGTTTTTGTTGATAAGGGCTGTCATCACGCCACCCATGGTTTCGATACCCAGCGACAGCGGGGTTACGTCCAGCAGCAGAACGTCTTTCACATCACCCGTCAGTACACCACCCTGAACCGCTGCGCCGATCGCCACAGCTTCATCCGGGTTAACGTCTTTACGCGGCTCTTTACCGAAGAACTCAGCGACTTTCTTCTGCACCATCGGCATACGAGTCTGACCACCAACGAGGATCACGTCGTTGATATCGGAAACGGACAGACCAGCATCCTGCAGGGCCACTTTCAGCGGCTCGATGGAGCGGTTAACCAGGTCTTCTACCAGGCTTTCCAGTTTCGCGCGAGTCACTTTGATATTCATGTGTTTCGGACCGGTCGCATCTGCAGTGATATACGGCAGGTTAACGTCGGTCTGCTGAGCAGAAGACAATTCAATCTTCGCTTTCTCAGCGGCTTCTTTCAGGCGCTGCATGGCCAGCGGGTCGTTACGCAGGTCAATGCCCTGATCTTTCTTGAACTCATCAACGAGGTAGTTGATCAGACGCGTATCGAAGTCTTCACCGCCCAGGTGGGTGTCACCGTTGGTCGCCAGTACTTCAAAGGTTTTCTCGCCGTCAACTTCGTCGATTTCGATAATAGAGATATCGAAAGTACCACCACCGAGGTCGTATACCGCGATAGTGCGGTTACCGACTTCTTTATCCAGACCGTAAGCCAGCGCGGCCGCGGTTGGTTCGTTGATGATACGTTTGACTTCCAGACCGGCGATACGGCCGGCATCTTTGGTTGCCTGACGCTGCGCATCGTTGAAGTAAGCCGGTACGGTGATAACCGCTTCAGTTACCGGTTCACCCAGGTAATCTTCAGCCGTTTTCTTCATTTTTTTCAGCACTTCAGCAGAGATCTGCGGCGGTGCAGTTTTGGTGCCTTTCACATCCAGCCATGCGTCGCCATTGTCTGCGGCAACAATTTTGTATGGCATGATAGAAACGTCACGCTGAACTTCTTCGTCCTGGAAGCGGCGGCCAATCAGGCGTTTAATCGCAAACAGGGTGTTTTGCGGGTTTGTCACTGCCTGACGTTTAGCCGGCTGACCAACCAGAGTTTCACCATCCTGGGTATAGGCAATGATAGAAGGCGTGGTGCGATCGCCTTCGGCGTTCTCCAGCACGCGTGCAGTAGTGCCATCCATAATCGCTACACAAGAGTTGGTAGTACCCAGGTCGATACCAATAATTTTACCCATCTAAACGTCTCCACTAAAAATTCGATCAACATGTGGTTGTGAACCTGTAATAAGGGCGAAACGTGCGGTTTCAACTGCCCAGACATCATTTTTTTTCAGGTTCTTCACTGCGGTTGACTACAAGATGGGGTCGCCCACCCCGGCATCAAGGGGCAAGCCTAAAAATTTTTTGCACCGGGCCCCGACCTGAGTCGTGAAAAGCGTCCCGAGCGACATTGTCAGGCGCCAAAAGAGGCAGCGAAATGCATATATAAATGATGAATGTAAAAACAAAATATATTCATAATATCATTGACATAACCCGCAATACTTGCGCGCTAATGGCCCCACGCCCCTGGTGATAATATCCCTCGCCGTCGCACTTTACTTATTCAGGGGACAGATTGATGAAACCACTATTCCGGATTTCCGCGGGGCTTATCCTCGGCTTATCGTTTATCACCTCGGCGGCCGCCAATGACCATAAAATCCTCGGTGTGGTAGCCATGCCGCGCAATGAAACCAACGACCTGACGCTGAAACTCCCGGTCTGTCGGGTCGTCAAACGCATTCAGCTCAGCGCCGAGCGCGGCGATGTACAGCTCTCCGGGGCGACGGTCTACTTTAAGGCCAGCCGCGGCGCCAGCCATACGCTGAACGTCCCCGCCGGGATAAAAGAGGGCAGCACCTCCGGCTGGATCAACATCAATAGCGATAACGACAGCAAACGCTGTGTGAAGAAAATCGCCTTCTCCGGCCACACGGTCCACTCCTCAGATATGGCCTCATTAAAAATTATCGGCGACGACTAACCTCGTTATCCTGAGGAGGGATGATTTATGCATATTAACTATCTGGCAGATGACGATCTGGCCTTTCTTCCTGAGTGCAGCGAGGCGCATCTGGAAGCTTTTACCCGTATTCTGACCCACGGCGATAACGGCAAACCCCGCCTCTCCAGCACGCTGCTGCGCAACGAGACCTTTTTAGCAATGGAGGGCCACCCTGAACGCTATCGCCGCAACTGGCAGCTGATTGCCGGAGAGCTACAGCATTTTGGCGGCGACAGCATCGCCAACACCCTACGCCGCCACGGCAAATTTTATCGCGCGATCCTGCTGGATGTGTGTAAACGGCTGAAGGCGAAGGTCGACAAACAGATGACGACGCCGCAGATCGAACAGCAGTTACTGGAACATTTCCTGCAGCACAGCTGGAATAAGCTGGATGCGGAGCAAAAGGCACAATTTCTTGCCGCGGTGGATTGCCGGAGCCATGAGCTGGAAAATCTGTTGCCCCATCTGCTGAGGCACCGCAAGCTAAGCGAAGGGGTCGCCCTGTTGCTGGACGAGCGCTTAACCGCCATTCTGCGCACCCATGCCGCCGTAAGCGTTCTTGGTCATGATCTGGTGCGCGGCGCCGGGCTGGGCGGGCCGCTCGGCGCCGCGCTGAACAGCGTCAAAGCGGTGAGCGGCAGCGCTTACCGGGTCACCATCCCTGCGGTCCTGCATATTGCCTGTTTACGGCAAATGATCCAGCCGCCGTCGGGCGCAACAGAAATTGGTGAAAAATACCCCGCCAGATCATAGACAGCCCTTCAGCGCCTCATTATTATGCCGCGCCCCGCCGCCAAGTCGCGGGGTAATGCTTCCCTTTTAATGATAATTTTGAGGAATTATGGGCAACACTAAGTTGGCTAATCCGGCACCGCTGGGCCTTATGGGCTTCGGCATGACCACTATTCTGCTTAACCTGGCGAATAGCGGCCTGTTCGCATTCGATGTAGCTATCCTGGCGATGGGCATTTTTTACGGCGGCATTGCGCAAATTTTTGCCGGCCTGCTTGAATACAAGAAAGGCAACACCTTTGGCTTAACCGCTTTTACCTCCTACGGCAGCTTCTGGCTGACGCTGGTGGCTATCCTCCTGATGCCGAAAATGGGTCTGGCGGAAGCGCCTAACGCGCACTTCCTCGGCATGTACCTCGGCCTGTGGGGCGTCTTTACCCTGTTTATGTTCTTTGGCACCCTGAAAGCAGCCCGCATGCTGCAGTTTGTCTTCCTGAGCCTGACCGTGTTGTTCGCGCTGCTGGCGATTGGTCATCTGGTGGATAACGAAGGCATTGTGAAAGTCGCTGGCTGGGTCGGCCTGGTTTGTGGCGCCAGCGCTATTTACCTGGCGATGGGTGAAGTGCTGAACGAGCAGTTCGGCCGCACCGTGCTGCCGATCGGCGAACCACGTTAATCGTCCGCCGCCGTCCTGTCACAGGGCGGCGGCAGGTCATCATCGGTAAACCAGACTCAACGCTGCAGTTCCCCTTCCGGCAATCCCGCCGACGCCGTCAGCCCCTGACGCAGCCAGATACCTAATCCTAGCCCCATCAGCGAGAGGGCCAGCACATACCAGGCTGGCGCCATCGGCGACACGCCCATCAGCATGGTGACCGCAATCGGCGTCAGGCCGCCAAAGATCGCGTACGACAGGTTGTAGGAAAATGAGATGCCGGTGAAGCGCACTTCAGCCGGGAAGGCCCGCACCATGACATAAGGCACCGCCCCTACCACCCCGACGCAGAGCCCCACCGTGCCGTAGAGCAGAAACAGCCGCTGCGGGCTGGCGCCGGACAGGTGGTAAAATGCCCAGCTGGCAACCGCCAGCAGCAGGCTGCCGACGATGAAAGTCCGGCTGGCGCCAAAGCGATCCGCCGCCAGCCCGGCGAGCAGACAGCCGATGCACAACATAATCGTGGCGATGCTATTGGCCTGCAGGGTAATCGCCGGCGCGAAGCCATAGTGTTTCTGCAGCCAGACCGGCGACATCAGGATCACCACCACCACGCCTGCCGACAGCAGCCAGGTCAGCAGCATAGAGATCACCACCGCCTTCTGGTGCTTCAGCGCTACCGCTTTTACCGGCAGCTCCTGCGCCAGCGCTTTACGCTGCTGCATCTCAAGAAAAATCGGCGTCTCCTGCAGCCAGCGACGCAGATACATCGCAATCAGACCAAATACACCGCCCAGCAGGAAGGGGATCCGCCAGCCGCCGTCGTGGATCCCCTGCGGCGTCAGGCTGGTGTTGATAAGCGTCGCCACCACCGACCCCAACAGAATGCCAACCGTCAGGCCGGCCGTCAGCGTACCGCAGGCGATACCAATGCGTTTTTCCGGGACATGCTCGGCGACAAACACCCAGGCGCCAGGAACTTCCCCGCCGATCGCCGCCCCCTGCAGAATACGCATCAGCAGTAACAGCAACGGCGCGACGATGCCCACCGAGCTATAGGTCGGCAGCAGGCCAATCGCCAGGGTCGGCAGCGCCATCAGCAGGATGCTGAGGGTGAACATTTTCTTGCGTCCCACCAGATCGCCAAAGTGGGCCATGATGATCCCCCCCAGCGGGCGCGCCAGATAACCGGCGGCGAAAATGCCAAAGGTTTGTACCTGACGGAGCCATTCGGGAATATCTGCGGGAAAGAAGAGCTCACCGACGACGGCGGCAAAGAAAACGAAAATGATAAAGTCATAAAACTCCAGCGCGCCGCCCAGGGCGGCCAGCGTCAGCGTTTTATAATCCTGGCGGTTTAGCGGTCGGTTTGCATATGACATAACGCGATTTCATCCTGAGGTGTGCAGCGTGATTTATAGCGTGTAAAGTAAACAGCACTATATCGTAAATAAAACGGCACACCATCAGCGATGCAGGTTATGTCACAAATGCATTAAATTCAGGATAAAGTTTCGCGCCTGGCGCTCTTAGGACGAAATGCTTCTACCACACGGCCATCGGTTTCCACATAAGGCCCCTCCAGCAACTGTACACAATAAGGTACACTTGCAAAAATACCGTGCACCAGTACCTTGCCGTCAGCATCTTTTACCCCTTCCAGGGTCTCCTGAATCGCTTTCGGTTGTCCGGGAAGGTTGAGGATCAACGCCTGCTTGCGGATCACCCCGACCTGCCGGGAAAGGATAGCCGTCGGCACAAAGTGTAGGCTAACCTGGCGCATTTGCTCGCCGAAGCCCGGCATCTCGCGATCGGCAATCGCCAGCGTTGCGTCAGGCGTCACATCGCGACGCGCAGGGCCGGTTCCGCCGGTGGTCAGCACCAGATGGCACCCCATCTCGTCAACCAGTTCGCACAGCGTTTGCTCAATGATCACCTGCTCATCCGGAATCAGGCGGGTTTGCAGTTCGAAAGGGGTGGTGAGGGCACGCGCCAGCCACTCTTCCAGTGCCGGGATGCCTTTATCCTGATAGACGCCGCTGGAGGCGCGATCGGAGATGGAAACTAAGCCGATTCGTAAGGTATTCATGGTTATTCCGTTCAAACTGTGGCGTTAAACGAAATGATACACTGCCGGAGGCGGGACAGACAGTGTAATGTGGCCGACGGGCGTCGGCCACCTGCGGGATTACAGCAGTTCGCCGATCATTTTTTCCAGTTTTTCCTGGTCGATCGCAAACTTACGGATACCTTCCGCCAGTTTGTCTACCGCCATCGGATCCTGGTTATGCTGCCACAGGAACTCAGATTCGGTAATACGTTCCGGACGCGCTTTCACTTCGCCGGTATAAACCAGTTTACGCTCAACGGCGCCTTCGCTTTCAGACAGCTCTTTCAGCAGCGCCGGGGCGATGGTCAGGCGGTCACAGCCGGCCAGTTCCAGGATTTCGCCAACATTACGGAAGCTGGCGCCCATCACCACGGTTTCATAGCCGTGCTGCTTGTAGTATTCGTAGATTTCGCTGACGGAAACCACGCCCGGATCTTCTGCCGGCGCGTACTCTTTCTTGTCGGTGTTAGCTTTGTACCAGTCGAGGATACGGCCAACAAACGGCGAAATCAGGAAGACGCCCGCTTCGGCGCAAGCGCGAGCCTGAGCGAAGGAGAACAGCAGCGTCAGGTTACAGTTGATGCCTTCTTTTTCCAGCTGTTCAGCGGCGCGAATGCCCTGCCAGGTGGAAGCCAGCTTGATAAGAATACGATCGTTGCTGATGCCCGCGTCGTTATACAGCTTGATGATGCGCTTGGCTTTCGCGATAGACGCTTCAGTATCATAGGAGAGGCGTGCATCCACTTCAGTGGAAATACGGCCCGGGATCAGTTTCAGGATTTCGAGACCGATGTTCACCGCCAGCTTGTCGGAAGCATCGAGGATCTGCTGCGCGCGATCGCTGCTCTGGCTACGTGCCCAGGCCACAGCGTCATCAATCAGCTTACGGTACTCAGGGATCTGAGCCGCGCCGAGAATCAGGGAAGGGTTGGTGGTGGCATCCTGAGGCTGATACAGCTTCATTGCCGCAATATCTCCGGTGTCAGCGACGACAGTGGTGTACTGACGCAGAGAAGTTAATTTATCCGTCATGATATATTTCTCTTAAACAGCAGTTAAGGGGATGTAACCGGTCTGCCCAGATGATAACACGCTGCCGGGTCAGCGCAACCGCCGACGAGAGAAGAGCGCAGAGTGTGATAAACTGTGCCGCTTAATTTGCTGAAAGCGAAAGGATTGTCACTTAATTGGTAACGCTTACACAAGCGTACCGGCATGGACAAGAGGATGTTTAATGCCTGATTTTCTCTCATTTATCAATGAAATACTCTGGGGCTCAGTGATGATTTATCTGTTACTGGGGGCGGGGATCTGGTTTAGCTGGCAAACCCGGGGTATTCAGTTCCGTTACGTGCGCAAATTCGGCCGCAGTCTGAAAAAAAGCCTGCACCCGCAGCCGGGCGGTTTAACATCCTTCCAGGCGCTCTGTACCAGTCTTGCCGCCCGGGTCGGCAGCGGCAACCTTGCCGGGGTGACGCTGGCGATCGCCGCCGGCGGGCCTGGGGCCGTATTCTGGATGTGGGTTTCCGCCCTGCTCGGCATGGCCAGCAGCTTCGCTGAGTGTTCTCTTGCGCAACTATACAAAGAGCGCGACAGCCAGGGACAGTTTCGCGGTGGCCCGGCGTGGTATATGGCGCGCGGTCTCGGCATGCGCTGGATGGGCGTTCTGTTTTCGATCCTCCTGCTGCTGGCCTATGGATTTATCTTTAACACCGTGCAGGCCAACTCGGTGGCCCATGCCCTGCACTATGCGTTCGATCTGCCAGCGGCAGTCAGCGGCGGCGTGCTGGCCATTTTCGTTTTCCTGGCCATTCTCCGTGGCCTGCGCGGCGTGGCGCGCCTGATGCAGTGGCTGGTGCCCATCATGGCGCTGCTGTGGATCGCCACCAGCCTGCTCATCGGCCTGTGGCACGTCACCGCCCTGCCGACCATTTTTGCCACCATCTTTCGCTGCGCCTTCGGCTGGCAGGAAGCCGCCGCCGGCGCGGTGGGCTACTCCATCAGCCAGGCACTGACCAGTGGCTTCCAGCGCGGCATGTTCTCCAATGAAGCAGGGATGGGTTCTTCGCCTAACGCCGCCGCGGCCGCCGCCTCCTGGCCGCCGCACCCGGCAGCGCAGGGGATCGTGCAGATGATTGGCGTGTTTATCGATACCATCGTGATCTGTACTGCCAGCGCGATTATCGTCATGCTGGCGCCGCGCCCCGACAATGAATATACGCTCAATGGCATTCAGGACTTGCAACACGCGATGAGCGTGCTGGTCGGCGGCTGGGGAGCCGATTTTATCGCCCTCATCGTGCTGCTGTTCGCCTTTAGCTCTATTGTGGCCAACTACGTGTATGCGGAAAATAATCTGGTCTTTCTGCGTCTGGATAAGCCTCGCTACATCTGGGGGCTGCGAATACTCACCGTCCTGATGGTGCTGCTGGGGACCCTGGTAAGCCTGCCTGTCGTCTGGCAGAGCGCGGATATCATCATGGCGCTGATGGCGATGACCAACCTGACGGCCATCCTGCTGCTTTCCCCGACGGTGCGGATTATCGCCAGCGATTATCTGCGCCAGCGGCGGCTGGGTATCCAGCCCACTTTCGATGCCGCCCGCTACCCGGATATTCACCAGCAACTGGCCCCGGGCGCCTGGAATGAACTGCCGCGCGAATAGCGCGGCAATCGCAGCTATCGCTCCCACCATGCACTTTTTTTGTTAAAATTCGTCGAAATTACCTGCAAGGACTGGATATGCTGATTCTGATTTCACCTGCTAAAACGCTCGATTATCAAAGCCCGCTGGCAACGACTCGCTATACCCAGCCCGAACTCCTCGAGTATTCTCAACAGCTTATCGGCATCGCTCGTAAGCTGACCGCGCCGCAAATCGGCAAGCTAATGAGCATTAGCGACAAGCTGGCGGATCTGAACGCCACCCGTTTCCACGACTGGCATCCTGACTTTACGCCGCAAAATGCCCGCCAGGCGATCCTTGCCTTTAAGGGCGATGTCTACACCGGCCTGCAGGCAGAGACGCTCACCGAGGACGACTTTGACTTCGCCCAGCGACACCTGCGCATGCTCTCCGGCCTGTATGGCGTGCTGCGCCCGCTGGACCTGATGCAGCCCTACCGCCTGGAGATGGGGATCCGTCTGGAAAACCCGTGCGGCAAAGATCTGTACCAGTTCTGGGGCGAGACCATTACCGAGAAGCTGAATCAGGCGCTGCAGGCTCAGGGCGACGATATCGTCATCAATCTGGCTTCCGATGAGTATTTTAAATCGGTGAAAACGCAAAAATTGCAGGGTCAGCTGATCAAGCCGGTCTTCCTCGATGAGAAAAACGGTAAATTCAAAGTGATCAGCTTCTATGCGAAAAAGGCGCGCGGTCTGATGAGTCGCTACATTATCGAAAACCGCTTAACCCAGCCGGAGCAGCTCAAAGCCTTTAATAGCGAAGGCTATTTCTTTGATGCGGAGGCTTCGGAGAAAGGTGAGCTGGTGTTTAAACGCCACGAGCAGTAGGCCTCGATGCCCCCGGCCTCTCAGCGGGGGCAAAGATGATCAGTCGTCGTGGTGATGCCGCTCGTGCCCATGGCCATGATGGCCTTGATCGTCATCATCATCGCGATCATGGTGGCGATAATCATCATGCGGGCGCCAGCGATCGTCACGCCAGTCATAATGGTGAGCCCACCAGTCACGATCGCGCCAATGATCGCCATCCCAGTAGTGCCCATAATCATCGCGATCGCCGATTTGCAGCTTCACCGCCGGGAGCAGGGTGATTTCGTCGGCATGAACCAACGCAGGAGCGACCAGCAATATAGAAAGTGCCAGCAAAGCAGATTTCAGCGTTGTCATAAGTGACCTCTTCTATCCGTCCCCGTTATGGGCCGATAGCAAAATATTAACGCCACAAAACTATTCTGATTATTCTCTGCAATCTGAATCTAGAGTGCGCCGCATTTATTGCTCGTTCGTACACAATATCTCCATCTTCGAGCGTAAAAAAACCGGGCACCAGGCCCGGTTTAGCTGGTGGATGAACGACAATACTAGCCCATCATCAGCTTACGCAACGCGGCGAAATCCGCCGGCAGATTGTGGGACAGCAGCGGCAGGTCGGCGCGGTCAGCCAGCTCCTTCGGCAGCGGCAGGGTTTCCTGCAGGATCTCTTCCACGCTCTCTTTGAATTTCGCCGGATGCGCGGTACCGAGGAACAGGCCGTACTCTCCCGGCTGCAGCTGATCGCGCAGCGCGCGCCAGGCAATCGCCGCGTGCGGCTCAGAGATGTAGCCGATGGCCTTCAGCTCGCGCATCGCCGCTTTGGTGGTCTCATCATCGACCGCGGCGTAACCCAGCTCGCTCAGGCGCCAGATTTTACGGCGGAACAGCTCCTCGACGCGCGGCCAGTTGTTCGGCTGGCTGACGTCCATGGCGTTAGACAGCGTCGCCTGGGTAGCTTTTGGCGCCCACTCGCCGCCCTGCAGATAACGGGGAACGGTGTCGTTCGCGTTGGTGGCGGCAATAAAGCGCTTAATCGGCAGACCCAGCGACTTGGCCAACAGACCAGCGGTCAGATCGCCGAAGTTGCCGCTTGGCACGGAAATCACCAGCTGATTGCGAGCTTCCTGCGGCAGTTGCGCCGCCGCTTCGAAGTAGTAGCAGATCTGAGCCAGCAGGCGGCTGATGTTGATGGAGTTAGCCGAGTTGAGCCCCAGCGTGGCCTTCAGCTCTTCATCGTCAAACGCCTGCTTCACCAGCGCCTGGCAGGCATCAAAGTCGCCATCAATCGCCACGGTTTCAATGTTGCCGCCGAGGGTACAGAACAGCTTCTCCTGCAGCGGGCTGATCTTACCGCGCGGATAGAGGATCACGACCTTGACGTTCGGCAGACCGTAGAAGGCATGCGCCACCGCCGCCCCGGTGTCGCCGGAGGTTGCGGTGAGAATGGTGACCGGCTTATCGCCGGCGATATGGGTCAGCATCTGCGCCATAAAGCGGCCGCCAAAATCTTTAAACGCCAGCGTCGGGCCGTGGAACAGCTCCAGGCAGCCGACATCGTCCTGAACCTTGCTTACTGGCGCCGGAAACGCAAACGCTGCGCGCACCCGCTGCTGCAGGACATCCTGCGGGATCTCATCGCCGATAAAGGCCGATAAAATTTTGGCGCTGCGGGTGACAAAATCCTGCGCCAGCATGTCGTCGATTTCAGTCAGGCTGAATTCCGGCAGATCGTGCGGAAAGAACAGACCCTGATGCTTGCCAAGTCCCTGGGTGACGGCCTGCGCAAAGCTGACCTGCTCGTTATGATCTTTTAAGTTATACAGTTTCATTGGTTATCCCACTACGCGTGCGCCCGCCGTGTCCAGCCGGCAAATATGAACAAAGCCTTCCTGATTCTGCAGATAGTGCGCGCCAAGCCAGTCGGCGACGCGCTGTGCGGTGTCCGGTTTATCACACAACGCAAACAGCGTCGGGCCAGAGCCGGAGATGCCGCAAGCCTGCGCACCGATCTCCATTGTCGCCTGGCGCGCTTCGCTAAAGCCCGGCAACAGTTTGGTACGGTACGGTTCGGCAATGACATCTTTCATCAATTTTGCCGCCAGCTGCGGCTGGCGGGTGTAGCAGGCATGAATAAAGCCCGCGAGGTGGCGACCATGGGCGATACAATCCTGGCGGCGGTATTGTGCCGGCAGAATCGCCCGCGCTTCTGCAGTGGATACTTTAATCCCCGGATAGGCCAACACCCACAGCCACTCATCAAACCCCGGCACCTGCTGGCTGATAATCCCGTTCTCTTCGATCATCAACTGCATGCCGCCAAGATAGCACGGCGCCACGTTATCGTAGTGAATGCTGCCGGAGATACGCCCTTCCATCTCCCCCATCAGCGCCAGCATCCGCGTCTCGTTGAGCGGCTTACCGCAGAACTCGTTCATGGCCACCAGCGCGGCGACCACCGAGCAGGCGCTGGAGCCGAGCCCGGAGCCGATCGGCATGTTTTTTTCCAGGGTCATCGTCACCGGTACCGTCTTACCGATCTCCCGGCAAAAGCTTTCCCAGCACTGATAAACAATGTTTTCCTGCGGCGCCGTCGGCAGTTTGCTGGCGAAGCGTCCCAGATTGTGCAGACTGAATTGCTCCGCCGCTTCAACAGTGACGTTATCGCCCAGCAGCGTGCCATCCACCGGCGTGACCGCCGCGCCCAACACATCAAACCCGACGCTCATATTGGCACTGGAAGCCGGGGCATATACTTTGACCATCTTAAACTCCTAACTTCCAGGACAAGGTGCGCAGCAGGTCGGCAAATACGCCGGCCGCCGTGACGTCGTTCCCGGCGCCATAGCCGCGCAGCACCAGCGGCAGTGGCTGATAATAGTGGCTGTAAAAGGCCAGCGCGTTCTCACCATTTTTGACTTTGAATAACGGATCGTTGCCGTCAACGGCGGCAATTTTCACGCGGCAGGTACCATCCTCTTCGATGTTACCGACGTAGCGCAAGACTTTACCTTCATCACGTGCCTTAGCAACCCGCGAGGCAAACCCATCGTCCAGCGAGGGCAGACGGGCCATAAAGGTTTCGACGTCGCCGCTGGCGTCGAAGTCCGCTGGCAGCGCCGACTCGACGATAATGTCTGACAGCTCCAGTTCACGCCCGGTCTCACGGGCCAGAATCAACAGTTTACGCGCGACATCCACCCCGGATAAATCGTCGCGCGGATCCGGCTCGGTATACCCCATCTCACGGGCCAGCGCCGTCGCGGCTGAGAAACTCACCCCCTCGTCCAGCTTGCCGAAGATAAAGGACAGAGAGCCGGAAAGGATCCCGGAGAAGTGGCGCAGCTCATCGCCGGCGTTGAGCAGGTTCTGCAGGTTCTCAATCACCGGCAGGCCAGCGCCAACGTTAGTGTCATAGAGGAACTTACGGCGCGAGCTGCTGGCCGCATGGCGCAGCTGGTGATAGTAATCCAGCGAAGAGGTATTGGCCTTTTTGTTCGGCGTCACCACATGGAAACCTTCGCGCAGGAAGTCGGCGTACTGATCGGCGACCGCCTGGCTGGAGGTACAGTCGACGATCACCGGATTGAGCAGGTGGTACTCTTTCACCAGGCGGATCAGACGGCCAAGATTAAACGGCTCTTTCGCCTCAGCCAGCGCTTCACTCCAGTTCTCCAGATTCAGGCCATGAACGCTGGTCAGCAGCGCCTGAGAATTGGCTACACCGCAGACGCGCAGATCGATATGTTTGTTCTTCAGCCATCCCTGCTGGCGCTTGATCTGCTCCAGCAGCGCGCCGCCGACGCCGCCGACGCCGATGACAAACACTTCAATCACCTGGTCGGTGTTGAACAGCATCTGATGGGTCACGCGCACGCCGGTGGTGGCGTCGTCATTGCTGACCACCACCGAAATAGAGCGCTCGGAAGAGCCCTGGGCAATCGCCACGATATTGATATTGGCGCGGGCCAGCGCCGCAAAAAATTTCGCCGAGATACCGCGCAGGGTACGCATCCCGTCGCCCACCACGGAGATGATGGCCAGACGCTCCATAATGGCCAGCGGCTCCAGCAGCCCCTCTTTCAGCTCGAGATAAAACTCATCTTCCATCGCCCGTTTGGCACGCGCGCAATCGCTCTGCGGCACGCAGAAACTGATGCTGTACTCCGAAGAGGATTGGGTGATCAATACCACCGAGATGCCAGCGCGGGACATGGTGGCGAAGACGCGTGCCGCCATGCCGACCATGCCTTTCATCCCCGGACCGGAGACGTTGAACATCGCCATATTGTTGAGGTTAGAGATGCCTTTCACCGGCAGGTCGTCTTCATCGCGACTGGCGCCGATGAGCGTTCCCGGCGCCTGCGGGTTGCCGGTATTTTTGATCAGGCATGGGATCTGAAACTGAGCGATAGGGGCAATGGTGCGCGGATGCAGCACTTTCGCGCCAAAGTAGGAGAGCTCCATCGCCTCCTGATAAGACATTGATTTCAGCAGACGCGCATCTGGCACCTGGCGCGGATCGCAAGTATACACCCCGTCGACATCGGTCCAGATTTCGCAACAGTCCGCGCGCAGGCAGGCGGCCAGTACCGCCGCCGAATAGTCGGAGCCGTTACGCCCCAGCACCACCAGTTCGCCCTTCTCATTGCCGGCGGTAAATCCGGCCATCAGGATCATATGGTCTGCCGGGATCTGGCTGGCGGCAATGCGGCGGGTGGATTCGGCGATATCGACGGTGGATTCCAGATAGTGGCCCACGGCGAGCAGTTTTTCGACCGGGTTAATCACACTGACTTTATGTCCACGGGCTTCCAGCAGACCCGCCATGATGGCGATGGAGAGCTTTTCGCCACGGCAGATCAGCGCGGCATTAACCCCATCCGGGCATTGGCCCAGCAGGCTGATGCCGTGCAGGACATGCTTAATCTGAGCAAATTCCTGCTCAACGAAGGCTTTCAGTTGGGCAAGCGGGAAAGCGGGCTGGGCATCGGCAAGGCCCTGGAGAAGTTCGGCAAAAATGCGTTCAGCGTCGGCAATATTCGGAAGGGCATCCTGGCCACCGATCGTTTTTTCAATCATCGCCACCAGGTGGTTGGTGATCTTCGCCGGGGCAGACAGTACGGTCGCTACCTGCCCCTGCCTGGCATTACTCTCCAGAATATCGGCAACCCGCAGAAAACGTTCCGCATTTGCCACTGATGTACCGCCGAACTTCAACACTCGCATGGTTCTTACCCCTTGATCTCTTGTCAAAAAAAAAGCCCGCACTGTTCAGGTGCGGGCTTTTTTCTGTGTTTCCTGTACGCGTCAGCCCGCACCGTTACCTGTGGTAATGGTGGTGGTGATAATGGTGGTAATCATGCCGATGCGATTCATGGATGTTGTGTACTCTGTATTTTTATCTGTCTGTGTGTCCTGCCTATATTGGTTAAAGTATCTGCCTTCTTAAGTCAATGAATTTCTCAATTAACCCCATTTCAGCCAGCTTACGTATTGCGCCGTCATGGCAAGAAAAAACATCCAGTTCGGCGGAATTCAGCCCACAAAAACAGCACAGATAACTATAAACAAAAAATACGACAGAGCTTTATTCTGGCAGGTTTTTTTCAATATCATGCAGCAATCGATGCAACATTGCCGTGTCGCGCTGCTGCAGCAGCCCCATTCGTTGCGCCAGCCAGTCGGCCAGTTTGGCATCCTCTTCCACGCCTAAACGCGAAAGCAATGCCTCGGTGCGGATGCGTAACGCCTGCAGCTGATGATGATCTGCCGCGGCGGCGGCGGGAGCCGTTTGTTGCATAAGCGATGCTAATTGATAACAGTAGACCATCACCGACTGGCCGAGATTGAGCGATGGATAATCCGCTACCATCGGCACGCCGGTGAGCACATCGGCCAGGGCCAGCTCCTCATTGCTCAACCCGGAGTCTTCACGGCCAAAAACCAGCGCCGCGTGCGTCATCCACTGCGCCTTCTCCTCCAGCAGCGGCAACAGTTGCTGCGGCGTGGCGTAGTAGTGAAACCGCGCGCGACTGCGGGCGGTGGTGGCGACGGTAAAATCGACGTCGTGCAGCGCCGCAGCAAGGGTTGGATAGGTAGTGACGCCATCGAGGATGTCACCTGAGCCATGCGCCACCCAGCGTGCCGCTGGCGCCAGGTGGGCTTCACTGTCCACGATCCTGAGATCGCGAAATCCCATCGTTTTCATTGCTCTGGCAGCGGCACCGACGTTTTCTGCCCGGGCTGGGGCGACTAAAATAATCGTTAAACGCATTGCGGTTTCTTTCTCTCTCTCAGGCGTTGGCGAAGCGCTGGCCCCACCATTTTACGCGGTGAAAATTTACAAATTTGCAACAAAAATCACTAAAATTGCGTTTGCTTACCCATAAAAAAATCTAAACTGTTCTCAGGAGGCCATGACGAGGAGTATGTTAACAGAACCCATTTATCCATATGATGGGCAATGAAATTTCATCTGAGCCATCGTTCCATGCATTGGATTCACTGTATTTATTAATTTATCCACGCAACTAGTTGAGCTGTGTAAGGATTGTGACTATAAAGAGCATGACGATGCAATGATTTCACAAGACTGTTAACGTGCTACAATTGAACTTGATATATGTCAACGAAGCGTAGTTTTATTGGGTGTTCGGCCTCTCTTAGCCTGTTATGTTGCTGTTAAAATGGTTAGGATGACAGCCGTTTTTGACACCGTCGGGTCCAGAGGGAAAGTACCCACGACCAAGCTAATGATGTTGTTGACGTTGATGGAAAGTGCATCAAGAACGCAATTACGTACTTTAGTCATGTTACGCCGCGCATGTTAATTTGCGACATGCAGCAGGCAGGTCAGGGACTTTGGTACTTCCTGTTTCGATTTAGTTGGCAATTTAGGTAGCAAACATGCAGACCCCGCACATTCTTATCGTTGAAGACGAGTTGGTAACACGCAACACGTTAAAAAGTATTTTCGAAGCAGAAGGTTACGATGTATTCGAAGCGACCGATGGCGCGGAAATGCATCAGATCCTGTCTGAAAATGATATCAACCTGGTAATCATGGATATCAACCTGCCGGGTAAAAATGGTCTTCTGCTGGCGCGCGAGTTGCGTGAGCAGGCTGACGTCGCGCTGATGTTCTTAACCGGCCGCGACAACGAAGTGGATAAGATCCTTGGCCTCGAAATCGGCGCTGACGACTATATCACTAAACCGTTTAACCCGCGTGAGCTGACCATCCGCGCGCGCAACCTGCTCTCCCGTACCATGAATCTCGGTACCGTGAGCGAAGAGCGCCGCAGCGTGGAGAGCTACAAGTTCAATGGTTGGGAACTCGATATCAACAGCCGCTCACTGGTGAGCCCGAACGGCGAGCAGTACAAGCTGCCGCGCAGTGAATTCCGCGCGATGCTGCACTTCTGCGAAAACCCGGGCAAAATTCAGTCTCGCGCCGAGCTGCTGAAGAAAATGACCGGTCGCGAGCTGAAGCCGCATGACCGTACCGTTGACGTGACCATTCGTCGGATTCGTAAACACTTCGAATCCACTCCGGATACCCCGGAAATCATCGCCACCATTCACGGTGAAGGCTACCGTTTCTGTGGCGATCTGCAGGAATAATGCGTTTTATTCCGTAGCCATGATGTGAAAACGGCGCCTCAGGGCGCCGTTTTTTTATGTCGTCACTCTTTCCAGAGGCGCAGTTTGTCGTCATCGGCAGCCGGCGGCGGGGGCGCACTGCCTTTCGGTAAGGATAACGCATACCAGTCCACCCGGCGGGTCAAAAACATCAGGACGCTCAGCGCCAGTACCAGTACCCCGGTACCCAGCAGTAGCGCGCTGTCCTCGGAATGCAGCAGAAACCACATCACACCATCCAGCAGCAGCAGCGCGGCGACAAACAGCAGGCTGTTACGCCATCCCCTGAGCACTGCCTGTAAATAGACCCCGTTCATCACCGCGCCGGACAGGCTGGCCGCCAGCCAGGCGGCGGTAAATCCAACGTGCTCCGAGAGCGCCAGCAGCACCAGGTAAAACAGCACCAGCGACAGGCCCACCAGCAGATACTGCATCGGGTGCAGGGGATGACGGGTCAGGCTCTCGAACACGAAAAAAGCCATAAAGGTGAGCCCGATTAACAGGATGGCATATTTTGTCGCCCGATCGGTTAGCTGGTACTGGTCGGCAAGCGACATCACATCGGCACTGAACGCCGGCAGTCGCGACCACGGGATCTCCATATCATCCTTAAAATAGCTCCCCATATCGTTGGCGAACCAGCTGCTTTGCCAGTGGGCGCGATAGCCGGCAGCACTCACTTCCCGTTGCGTTGGCAGGAAGCTGCCGAGAAAGCCGGGATGCGGCCAGTTACTGGTTAACTGCAGCTCGCTGTTACGCCCGATCGGCACCAGTGAAAACTCTCCCGTCCCGTTCAGATCGAGTGAAAAGGCAATCTCAAGCGGCTTGTTGTCCTCCGCCAGCGCAGGCATTGGCATATGAATACCTGCGCCATCGCCGCTTATCCCCAGCCCCGGCTCCACGCTTAATACGTTACCGTTGACCTCCGGGGCATGGATGGCGCCAATACCGCGGGCATCGCCGACGCTCACCACCAGCCGCGGCTGGCCTAAGACGATATTCGTTTTTCTCAGCGCCGCCAGACGCAGCGGATCAAACGAGGCCTTAATCTGCAAGGCGTTATGCCAGACCTGGCCGCTGTAGATGCCCACCCTCCTCGACTCCACGGTCTGTTTGCCGGTGACCGCCAGCGACTCCGGCAGCCAGTAATACACCCAGCTCCGCTGATAGTTGACCTCTTTTTGGTTCTCCATGCGGGTCAGGGTCTCGGTTATCGGAATAGCGATCAGCGGCCCGGCAAGTTTTTGCGAACCACTGGTGCTTTGCTCAATGGCGTCCACCACTTCGCTACGATAATCCGCCCGCTCATTAATAAGCTCCCTGACCATCATTAACGGCAAAGATAACAGCACAACACAACCGATTAACGTGGTGATTTTCCAGAATAACGGTGATTTCAACATAGCCTTTCTCCCTATCGTGATGGCCTCACTGTAGAGCGGCTATGTGGGGGGAATTTGAAGCTATGTGAAGGGACGGTGAAGTCGCAGCGTGGCGACCACGCCGCCTTCGGGCCGATTGTGCAGATTGATATCGCCGTGATGCAGGCGCGCGACTTCACGAACGAACGCCAGTCCCAGGCCGCTGCTCTTATGGCCGTCTTCGCGCGGTAGCGAGTAGAATCGCTCAAAGATTCGTTCCAGGGCATAGTCCGGAATACCGCACCCGTTGTCGATAACGCTCAATTGCACCTCTTCATTTCGCTTCTCCGCAGCCAGGGCGATCTCGCCGCCCTTGGGGGTAAAGTCAATCGCGTTGTCGAGCAGATTACCCAGCGCCTGGGCCAGCAGCTCGCCATCGCCATTGACCAGCATCCCACTCTCCCGCCAGCGCAGGGTGATAGCTTTCGCCGCCAGAGCGATGTCACGCTCCTCCGTCAGCCGTTGGTATAGCGCATCTATCGACACCGGCTGCGGCTTTATCTCCAGCCGGCTTTCCAGTCGCGCCTGGTGGAGCAGCCGCTCCACCAGCAGTTGCATCCGGGTGTTTTGCGCGAGGATATTATCAGTAAACCGCGCCGCCACAGCAGGCGGCGGCCCTTCGCGCAGGATCTCCGCCGCGCCGCGGATGGCCGCCAGCGGGCTTTTCAGTTCATGGGTCAGGTCATAGACATAGTTTTCGATGGCATTCTTACCTTCGAGCTTTACCCGCATGCTCTCCAGGGCCTGGGCCAGCTTGCGCAATTCGCTGCTGCCAACCTCCGGCAGCGGCAGCGGGCGCTCAGCGGTCACCGAGTCCGCATAGCGCACCAGCTTGCCGATAGAGAAATTGATCCACCAGACGACGCCGACGCCAATCAACAACGCAATGCCCAGCAGGGCGCCGCCGGCCCAGAGGATCCGCCGTTCGCTGCGCTTGATGACCGGCGTCATCGCCAGGTTGGGTTTACCGACGCTCAACACCCCGATAATCCGCCCCTTATCCATCACTGGCGCGGCGATATACATGACTGAGCTGGTTTCATCATGCGGATCGCTGCGCGTACTACGCGCGCCGTACTGGCCGCGCAGGGTGAGCCAAACATCATTCCAGCGCGAATAGTCCTGCCCTGTCGCCTGTCCGCTGGAGTCAAACACCACCTTGCCCCTGGCATCGGTCAGATAGACACGGTACTCATTACGCACCTTTTTAATTCCGCCAATATGGGCGTTGATCGGCTGCTGGTTGAGCCGTTGAAAGGCCTGAGCCAGCCTGCCCTGCTGCGGATTTGCCGCCAGCAGGTCCTCACGCGCCAGCGCCGCCAGCAGCGTGGCGGTATCGTTGAGGGTCCCCTCCGTCGCCCCGCGCACGCCTGGCTTCACTTCCTGGACAAAGATCGACAGCACAAACCACGCGGCGATAGCGACGATAAGAAAATAGCCCAGCAGCAGGCGCATGCCGATACGCATCAGCCACGCCCCAGGCTGTAGCCCATGCCGCGATGGGTATTGATCGGCGTAACCTCGGGATTCACGGCCCGCAGCTTGGCGCGCAGGGTTTTGATATGGGTATCGACGGTACGGTCGAGGCTTTCCCAGGCATCGCTCCACACCAGCTCCATCAATTGCTGACGGGAGAAGACGCGACCAGGCGCGTGAAGCAGGGTTTTCAACAGCAGGAATTCGTAGCGCGTCAGGTTCAGCGGCTGGCCGAACCAGCTTATCGACGCCGCCTGCTCATCGAGCACAAACTCGCCGACGCGCACCACCGGCGAAGGCGCGGCAAACTTCTGCAGTCGCCGCAGCACGGTTCGCACCCGCGCGCAGACTTCGCGCGGCGAAAACGGCTTGGCGATATAATCGTCAGCGCCGATTTCCAGCCCCAGCAGCTTATCGACCTCGTCGCTCCGCGCCGTCAGAAACAGCACCGGCAGCGCCGGATAACGCGTCAGCATGCGCCGACAGAGCTCAAAGCCGCTGATATCCGGCAAGCCGACGTCAAGGATGGCGACATCGGGCGCCTGATGCGCCGCCGCCTCCAGCGCGGGCAACCCGCGGCCAAAGACGGTGACCTGGAAGCCCTCCTGCTGCAGCGGGTAAACCAGGGTATCAGCGATACTCTGTTCATCCTCGACTAACCAAATCCGTGGCTGCTGCATGCGCGCTCCCGTTTATTTATTCCATGGCATGATCGGCACGGCGCTGATGGCGTTCTTCGGCGAGCCATCAACCACTTTATCCGAGTAGGTCAGATAGACCAGCGCATTGCGCTTGGCATCATAGAAGCGCACGACCTGCAGTTTTTTAAACACCAGCGAGGTGCGCTTCTGGAACACCACGTCACCCTGGCTTTTGCCGTTTTTGATTTTGTCCGTCAGCTCAATCGGCCCGACCTGCTGGCAGGAGATGGCCGCGTCGGAGGTATCTTCCGCCAGCCCCAACCCGCCTTTGATCCCGCCGGTTTTCGCCCGGCTGATATAGCAGGTCACGTTCTGCACATCCGGATCGTCAAAGGCTTCGACGACAATTTTGTGATCCGGCCCTAACCATTTGAAGACCGTATCCACGGAACCAATCTGCTCCGCCTGAGCCATCTGGCAGCCGGCCAGCAGCAGCAGGCCCATCGCAAACTTCTTGTATTTCATATTGTTACCATTATTAAAAAATATAGCTGAGTGATTATCACGCACTTAGCAGAAAAGGTTTATAGATCACAGCTTTACAAAATTATCGTTCAGCTCCACTGACCTTCCGCATTTAAAAGCAAAAAAAACACTGAATGCTAAAACATCAAAAAATGCTATTATCCGCTACTTTAATATCAGGCACCTGTGTTTAAGGATGGGGACATTTTATGGATCAAGCAGGGATTATTCGCGATCTCCTTAGCTGGCTGGAAGGTCACCTGGATCAGCCGCTTTCTCTGGACAATGTGGCGGCGAAGGCAGGTTATTCCAAGTGGCATTTACAGCGAATGTTTAAGGATGTCACCGGCCATGCCATCGGTGCCTATATTCGCGCGCGCCGGTTATCGAAATCTGCTGTCGCATTACGTCTAACCGCCCGTCCAATCCTTGATATTGCGCTTCAATACCGTTTCGACTCCCAGCAGACCTTCACCCGGGCATTTAAAAAGCAGTTCTCGCTGACGCCGGCGCTCTACCGCCGCTCCCCGGACTGGAGCTCGTTCGGTATGCGTCCGCCGCTGCGTCTTGGCGAATTCACGCTGCCAAAACATGAATTTGTCGCCCTGCCCACCACTCAGTTGCTCGGCGTCACCCAGAGCTATACCTGTAAGCTCGAGGAAATCTCCGATTTCCGCAACCAGATGCGCGTCCAGTTCTGGCGGGACTTCCTCGGCAATTCGCCGTCGATCCCTCCGGTGCTCTACGGGCTGCATGAGCCGCGTCCGAGCCTGGAGAAAGACGATGAGCAGGAAGTGTTCTATACCACCGCGTTGACGCCGGAGATGGCTAATGGTCATCTGCAGAACGCCCACCCGGTCACCCTGGAGGGCGGCGAGTATGTCATGTTCACGTATGAAGGACTGGGCACCGGCCTGCAGGAATTCATCCTGACGGTCTACGGTACCTGCATGCCGATGCTAAACCTGACCCGTCGCAAGGGGCTGGATATTGAACGCTTCTACCCTGAAGATGAAAACCGGGATCAGGCTACGCCGATTCAGTTACGCTGCGAGTATCTGATCCCGATTCGTCGTTAACGCTGCAGCTCGTCCATCGCGGGGGCGTCAAGATGCGAGACGTCGCCCGCCGTTTCCACCACCCAGCCGGAAGCCAGCCACGGGCTTTGCTGATAGTCAACGCGCGAGATAGAGCAGTTGCGCAGTCGCAAACGACGCTCAGCGTATGCCGGCAGCCCTAAAATCGTGCTTACCAGGCAGCCCAGCGCAATCCCATGACTCACCAGCAGCGGTCGGCTACCGGCCGGTAATTCCAGACAGGATGCCAGCGCCGCATGCATCCGCTCGCTGAGCTCCTGCATCGATTCGCCCTGCGGAATACGGCCATCCGGCGTGCCGTTGACCAGCTGGCGACGCCAGCCCTCTTCTTCGTCGCTGAGCGAGTCGATATGGCGCTTCTCCAGCACCCCCATATCCAGCTCGCGCAGACGCGCATCGGCGATCACGCTGCAGCCGCAGGCTTCGGCGATAATCTCTGCTGTGCGGCGGGTTCGTCCCAGATCGCTGGTAATAATATGGGTGATCCCCAGCGTTCTGGCGCGCTCGCCAACCTGCCAGGCCTGGCGCTCACCGTGTGCGGTCAGCGGGCTATCGGACTGACCCTGAATACGTCGCTCGGCGTTCCACTGCGTTTCACCGTGGCGAACAAGGTATACCTGTAACATGCTTTTTTTCCGTTCTGGACTCGTTATCAACCGGGTTTGGGCATTACCGCCTGCCCTGAGGGTGATTTAGAGTATACTGCGATGACGTTAGTTTATTCTGAGTTGTTTTGATTATGCACCATGTTGTCTCAGCGACCACTAATCCCGCCAAAATTCAGGCAATTCTGCAGGCTTTTAACGAGATTTTCGGCGAAGGATCCTGCCATATTGAGTCCGTCTCCGTCGAGAGCGGCGTGCCGGAACAGCCCTTCGGCAGCGAGGAAACGCGCGCTGGCGCACGAAATCGCGTCGCCAATGCGCGTCTTGTCCAACCCAGTGCCGATTTCTGGGTGGCCATTGAGGCCGGTATCGACGATGGCAGCACCTTTAGCTGGGTGGTCATTGAAAGCGCTGATCGGCGCGGAGAAGCGCGCTCAGCCACACTGCCGTTACCTGAGGTAATTCTTGAGCAGGTTCGCGCTGGTGAAGCCCTGGGACCGGTCATGTCGCAGTATACCGGCATCGACCAGATCGGTCGTAAAGAGGGAGCGATTGGGGTTTTCACCGGTGGAAAATTAACCCGCAGCAGCGTTTACCATCAGGCGGTCGTGCTGGCGTTAAGCCCGTTTCATAACGCTATTTATCGCTAGTCAGCAGCGTCTGTTCCAGCCACTGACGCAGTTCGGCCGGCGCTGATTTCAGGCTGTTCGACCCGCGGGTAATGGTCGCAATCCCGGCGCCGAGCTCATTTTTCAGCTCGCGCTGGCTCATCTCGCCGCGCAGCAGCTCTTCAATAATGCGCACCCGGGTGCCCAGCGCTTCGCGCTCGTCGGGGGTCAGCATCAGCTGCAGCAATGGCAGATGCAGATCCTCAGCATAGGCCTGCTGTAACAGCGCCACAAAGCGCAGCCACTCCTGATGACGTTGTTCGGCAACGGCCGCGGAATAAGGAGATTGTTGGGTCATATCGCGCCACCATATTGAGACGGGCAGCTTACGCTGCCCGTCGAATGTACTCTTCAACGAGTACAAAGCATAACATACTTCCCGGCGATCAGTAACGCTGCCGCCACTCCGCATCGCTGAAGAGCTTATCCTGCTGCCCCATAAAGTAACGATAGTAGGCATCATAGGAGAGGACATTCTTCACGTAGCCGCGGGTTTCCGAGAACGGAATACTCTCGACAAACGCCACCGCATCGATCCGTCCGGCGCTGTTCCCCTGCCAGGTACGAACCCGGCCCGGCCCGGCGTTATAGGCCGCCGAGGCATAGATACGGTTATTGCCGAACTGCTGGTAGACATACTGCAGATAGCTGGTGCCGATGTTGATGTTGGTTTCCGGATCCAACAGCTGCGACGGGCCGCTGTAGCCGGGAATGCTGAACATGCTGACGGTATGCGTCGCGGTGCCCGGCATAATCTGCATCAGTCCGCTGGCACCAACCGGCGAGCGCACTTTCGGGTTCCAGGCACTCTCCTGGCGGGCAATCGCCATCGCATAGCTCTGCGGGATATCTTTGCCACTGATGTAACGCGCGAACAGATCGTTATACGCCAGCGGGAAGCGCTCCTCCAGCTGATCCCACAGTTTGCCGGCGATCGTCGCCTGCACGCTCAGATCCCACCAGTGCTGATCAAAAGCGTAACGCGCCAGCTGCGCCTGCTGGGATTTGGTTCGGCTGGTGACGAGGTTCGCCCATTCGGTGCGCGCGGTGTTATCCATATTCCAGTACATCAGCTCGCGTACCCGCGCCATCTCCGGACCGGAAGCCAGCGCCGGATCGATCGTTCCCGAGACTTTATCGATGCGGAAGGTATACTCCTCGCCAAGTCGCTGCGCAGCGACCATCGGATAGAAGCCTCGCTGTTGCATCAACGAGCGAAGGATCGCCTGCGCCTCCTCGTCCCTACCGCGCTCCAGAAGCAGATCCGCTTGCCAGTAGCGCCATTCGTCTTTCTCTTTCGCCTCCATCGGCAGGCGCGCCAGCCAGGTGTTCAGACCATGGCGATCGCCCGTCCCCAGCGCCATCCGCACGCGCCGCTCCACCAGCGGCGTGGACTGTGAGCGCATGATCGCGTCATCGCGCCAGATAGCCTGCTCTTCGGTTACATCGGTACCCATCAGGCGCCAGGCGACAATATCACGTAGCTCCTGAGTCTGATCCTCATTGAGCTGCTGAGCCTGCACCAGCGAAGGGATCATCAGGCGGGCATTTTCCACATCCTGACGGGCGACGCTGGCGAAGGCGACGGCGGCCATCTGGCGGGTAAAGTCCGTCGCCCCGGTGGTGCGGGCGAAGGTCAGAACACTATTTGGATCGTTAGCCAGGGCGACGACGGCGGAAGCGATGCTCTGATAGTTGCCGGGCATTTGCTGAGCCAGCGATTTGACCAGCCCGATATTGCCGGCCTTCATCGCCAGGCGGATCCGTTCGAGATAGGCCAGCGGATCCTGCTGTCCGGAGTCGCGCCAGGCGCTGAACAGCGGCTCACAGGCGCCAGGCTGGTTCTTGCCCGTCAGCCACAGGTCTTTCGCCCCGCTCCAGGCTTCCTGCGACTGCCCCACGCTCAGCTTGGCGTAGTAATAGTTGCACTGTGCCTCGGTGCTGGTCGGCTTATCGGGACTAAACGCCAGTAGGCCGCGCCAGTCGCTGCGCCGGGCCAGCTCATTCACGAAGCGCGAACGTAATGAACGCGCCGGGGGCAGCGTCGGATTGGCGTCAATAAAGTTTTTCACCACCAGCGCCGGCTGGTTCATCAGATCGTCGGTGATCTGCCGGTACTGCAAATAGGGGTACAGGGGATAGGTGCTTAACGTGGGCATCAGCTGGTCGACTACATCCATCTGCCGGTTATCCCACGCCTGCTTAATTTGTGCGTAGCGGTTGCGCTGTTCATCCAGTGAATCCGCATGCGCCAGCTGACTCAACGTCAACAGACCAACGCTGGCAGCCAAAAGACGCCACGCCATTTTTTTGGCTTTTTCCACAAGCTCTTCCTCTTTCCGGTGCATTTTCGCAGCATCGTGCCGCTTAAAAGCCCCCGCCGGTTCGGCAGGCAGCTTTACTTATGCTAATCAGACAACGCTAAACGCGCCATGTCCTGGACATTTTTTTACGCTTCTGTGAATCCTGTCGCCTCGCTGGGATTAGCGCGCGAAAAAGGCTACACTTCGGCTTTGAACTATCTATCAAAATAGAAAGAGGCGAAGTCCAACGTGGCTCAATTCGTTTATACCATGCATCGTGTCGGCAAAGTGGTTCCGCCGAAACGTCATATTTTGAAAAATATCTCCCTCAGCTTCTTCCCTGGCGCGAAAATCGGTGTGCTCGGTCTGAACGGCGCCGGTAAGTCTACCCTGCTGCGCATCATGGCCGGTATCGACACCGAGATCGAAGGTGAAGCACGTCCGCAGCCTGGCATCAAAATCGGCTACCTGCCGCAGGAGCCGCAGCTCAACCCGGAGCACACCGTGCGCGAGTCCGTTGAAGAAGCGGTCGCCGAAGTGGTTAACGCGCTGAAGGGTCTGGACGAAGTGTATGCCAAATACGCCGAGCCGGATGCGGACTTCGATAAGCTTGCCGCCCAGCAAGGCAAGTTCGAAGAGATTATCCAGGCGCACGACGGCCACAACCTGAACGTGCAGCTGGAGCGCGCGGCCGATGCCCTGCGCCTGCCGGACTGGGATGCGAAAATCGCGAATCTTTCCGGTGGTGAACGCCGCCGCGTCGCGCTGTGCCGCCTGCTGCTGGAAAAACCAGATATGCTGCTGCTCGACGAACCGACTAACCACCTGGACGCCGAGTCCGTCGCCTGGCTGGAACGCTTCCTGCACGATTTCGAAGGCACCGTGGTGGCGATTACCCACGACCGTTACTTCCTCGATAACGTCGCCGGCTGGATCCTCGAACTTGACCGCGGCGAAGGTATTCCGTGGGAAGGCAACTACTCCTCCTGGCTGGAGCAGAAAGATCAGCGTCTGGCGCAGGAAGCTTCTCAGGAAGCGGCGCGTCGTAAATCCATCGAGAAAGAGCTCGAGTGGGTTCGCCAGGGCGCGAAAGGCCGTCAGTCTAAGGGCAAAGCCCGTCTGGCGCGCTTTGAAGAGCTTAACAACGTCGAATACCAGAAACGCAACGAGACTAACGAACTGTTCATTCCGCCAGGCGCGCGTCTGGGCGATAAAGTTCTGGAAGTCAGCCATCTGCGCAAATCCTACGGCGACCGCGTGCTGATTGACGATCTGAGCTTCTCGGTACCGAAAGGCGCTATCGTCGGCATCATCGGTCCGAACGGCGCGGGTAAATCCACCCTGTTCCGTATGATGTCCGGCCAGGAGCAGCCAGATTCCGGCACCATCACCCTGGGTGAAACCGTTAAGCTGGCCTCCGTCGATCAGTTCCGCGACGCGATGGACAACAGCAAGACCGTGTGGGAAGAAGTATCCGGCGGCCTGGATATCATGAAGATCGGCAACACCGAGATGCCGAGCCGCGCCTACGTGGGCCGCTTTAACTTCAAAGGCGTCGACCAGGGTAAACGCGTTGGCGAGCTGTCCGGCGGTGAGCGTGGTCGTCTGCACCTGGCGAAACTGCTGCAGGTCGGCGGTAACGTCCTGCTGCTCGATGAACCAACCAACGATCTGGATATCGAAACCCTGCGCGCGCTGGAAAACGCCCTGCTGGAGTTCCCGGGCTGCGCGATGGTTATCTCGCACGACCGCTGGTTCCTTGACCGTATTGCCACCCACATTCTGGATTACCAGGATGAAGGTAAGGTTGAGTTCTTCGAAGGTAACTTTACCGAATACGAAGAGTATAAGAAACGCACCCTCGGCGCCGACGCGCTGGAGCCGAAGCGAATCAAGTACAAGCGTATCGCGAAATAAAACGCAAAAAGGCAACTTCGGTTGCCTTTTTTATTGTTTGCTCCCTCTCCCACCGGGAGAGGGTTGGGGTGAGGGCAACAGCCCGCAGAGCCCCTACCCCTGCTCGCCCATCAGCTGTTTCACCAGCTCAACGCAGCGCAGGAACCGGGCATCGTAGTCCGACTCCTTAACATGGACAAACTCGATCTCGTTCTCTTTCAGCAGCGACACCAGCAGCGACTGAAACTCTTTACGATCCACCGAACTCCCAAGGCTGCGTAACCCATCGGCCACCCACGGGGTATTGTTCTCCAGCAGGATCACCAGGTCGAAACGGTATTCATCAATCAGCGCCTGCACGAACGGGTGCTCACGCCCCTCGTACTTCAGGCAGAAGGCCTGAGTGCTGACGAAGTCGGTATCGATAAACGCCACCTTGTTGGCGTATTTCACTGCAAAATCAATATACTGCGCATGTCCGAGGGCAATTTTATCGTAATCCGAATACTGGAGCGCCATCTCATCGCCGCCAAGATGCGAAAAGACATAATCCCGACCATACTCCCAGGCGCTGGTGGTATTGAAGATATTGGCGAGCTTATTGACCAGCGTCGATTTACCGCTCGACTCGCCGCCGAGGATCGCCACCGTCCGCACAAAGAACGGTTTCACTTCCGTCGGAATATATTCCCAGTAGCGGAACGGGTTCTCGCGGATCTGCCCGCCGCTAATATTCATAAAGGTCCGCTTAGGATCGATAAGCACCGTCTCGATCCCCAGATGCTCAAGGTACTGCGGCGCATCGGCCTCTTCCGAGGTATAGATCCGGTTCGGCTCGATCCCTTTTTCACTCATAAAAGCGCGGATCCCATGGCTCCAGACGTCCCAGCCATGCGGATAGGGCTCCATCCCCTCTTCATTGAAGGCGTGGATGCGAATATTCTTCTGATATTTAAAGGTCTGCAGCAGCCAGCGCAGGCGGTCAGGCACCGTCGGCTGCTGCGACATGGCGCTCTCTTCAAACAGCTCGCGGTCGCGGGTATCGTCATAGCCCATGATGATATGTAGCTCATCGACCTGGCTACAGGCGCGCTGTATCAGATAGATATGCCCGGTATGCAGCGGGTAAAACTTACCAAACACCACGCCGACGCTTTTCTGCCGGCGGGGAAACTCCAGCCCGAGGAAACGATGCAGCGCTTCAAGCTTCTGCGCGCTCGGGCTTTTGATTTTGGCATTCAGCAGCTGGCTGAGATACCCCTTGGTCATTCCGCTGGCTTCCGCCACCTGCTGCAGGGTACAACCTTTCTGCTTAATGGCGCTTTTTAAATAGTCAAATGACGACATCGCTAATCTCCTTTTAACTTATTATAAGTCGTCAAAAACGCTTAGCGCGTCTGAAAGCTTTTTCACACCAAAGATTTGCATGCCTTCCGGTACTTTTTTCGGCACATTGGCCGCCGGGACGATGGCGCGGCGGAAACCATGCTTCGCCGCTTCGGATATACGCTCCTGACCGCTCGGCACCGGGCGAATTTCCCCGGCCAGCCCGACTTCGCCAAAGACCACCAGATCCTGCGGCAGCGGGCGATCGCGCAGGCTGGAAACCATCGCCAGCAGCAGCGCCAGGTCAGCGCTGGTTTCGGTGACCTTCACCCCGCCAACCACGTTGACGAAGACGTCCTGATCGGCCATCTGCAGGCCGCCGTGACGATGCAGCACCGCCAGCAGGATCGCCAGACGGTTCTGTTCCAGCCCCACCGCCACGCGGCGCGGGTTGGACATCATCGAGTGATCCACCAGCGCCTGGATCTCCACCAGCAGCGGGCGGGTCCCTTCCCAGACCACCATCACCGAACTGCCGGAGGTGATTTCATCTCCCCGGCTAAGGAAGATAGCGGAGGGGTTGCTGACTTCGCGCAGGCCCTGCTCGGTCATGGCGAAAACGCCGAGTTCATTGACCGCGCCAAAGCGGTTTTTGTGGCTACGTAACGTGCGGAAACGGGAATCGGCATCCCCGTCCAGCAGCACCGAGCAGTCGATACAGTGCTCCAGCACCTTCGGACCGGCCAGCGAGCCATCTTTGGTGACGTGGCCGACCATCACAATCGCCACGCCGCGAGTTTTAGCAAAGCGCGTCAAATAAGCCGCGGTTTCACGTACCTGGGCGACACTGCCCGGCGACGACTGCACGTCGGCCATATGCATCACCTGGATGGAGTCGATCACCATCAGCTGCGGCTTTTCTTCATCGGCGATCTGACAGATCTGCTCAATGCTGGTTTCCGAGAGCATGTTCAGGTTGGCCGTCGGCAACCCGAGACGATGGGCGCGCATCGCCACCTGTTGCAGGGACTCCTCCCCGGTGACGTACAGGGTTTTCATCCCCTCCGCAAGTTTGCAGAGGGTTTGCAGCAGCAGCGTCGATTTCCCGGCGCCGGGGTTGCCGCCAATCAGGATCGCGCTGCCCGGCACTACGCCGCCGCCCAGCACGCGGTCAAACTCTTTAAAGCCGGTGGAGAAACGCGGCAGCGCCTCCAGGCTGATATCTGACAGCTTCTGCACCTTCGACACGCCGGCGTTACCGGCATAGCCTGAAAGACGCTCGTTTCTCGCCACCTGCGGCGACGCGGCGATGCGCATCTCGGTGATGGTGTTCCAGGCATGGCAGGCGCTGCACTGCCCCTGCCAGCGCGGATAATCCGCACCACATTCATTACAGACAAATGCGCGTTTTGGAGCTTTCGCCACGTTTACCTCTTACTTTTGGTTCATGCTGCCCGAGAGAATACAGAATACCCCCATCAGGTCAGCGTGGCGGATAGTTACTTCCGCCTGTTCATTCACTTTAGGCTTCGCGTGATAGGCGATGCCGAGGCCTGCCGCCTTAATCATCGGCAGGTCGTTGGCGCCGTCACCGATAGCCACGGTTTGCGCCGTTGGGATCTCATACTTTTCCGCCAGCTTGCGCAGCGTATTGGCTTTATATTTCGCATCGACGATATCGCCGAGCACGTTGCCGGTGAGCTTGCCGTCGCGGATCTCCAGTTCATTGGCGAACACCGCGTCGAGATGTAGCTTGTCGCGCAGGTACTCCGCAAAGAAGGTGAAGCCGCCGGAGGCGATCGCCACTTTCCAGCCTAACGTTTCCAGCTTGAGCACCAGCTGTGCCAGGCCCGGCATCAGCGGCAGCGCGTCGCGCACCTGCAGCAAAATAGTGGCATCCGCATCTTTCAGTGTCGCCACGCGCTGGCGCAGGCTGGCGGTGAAGTCCAGCTCCCCACGCATCGCCCGCTCGGTCACTTCCGAGACCAGCTCGCCGGTGCCGGCCAGTTTCGCAATCTCATCGATGCATTCGATCTGGATCGCCGTGGAGTCCATGTCCATCACCAGCAGGCCCGGGGTGCGCAGATGGGGGATTTTACCCAATGGCGCGACGTCCAGCCCCGCCTCATGCGCCAGTCGCGTCGCACGGGGAGTCAGCGAACCGGCCAGGCGGATCACCTGGTAATCCTCGACCACCCAGGAGGCAACGATCACTAACGCGGCGCCCAGCTCGCGCTGCCAGTCCGTCAGACGGCGCTTATTCAGACCGCGACCATACAGCAGCCAGCCGCTGCGCCCGGCGTGATAATCCAGCGGCATGACCTCATCGCCGCTCAGGGAAAGCGGCAACCCAGGCCACAGGGAAACGTCTTCAGGCAGGTCGCACCAGGTCAAACTGTTAGGCATTACGGCTCCACATCTCTTCATTCAGGCGAGGAAAATAACGCATGAGGCTACCTTGTAACCAGCGCTTCTGGCAACATTAAGCTGCAAATTTTCAAAGGTGGAATATGGTTCGCGCAAAACTGAAATTCCGGCTGCATCGTGCGGTCATTGTCCTTATCTGTCTGGCGCTGCTCGTCGCACTGATGCAGGGCGCCTCGTGGTTCAGTCAGAACAGTCAGAAACAACGCAATCCGCAGCTGGAAGAGCTGGCCCGCACGCTGGCGCAGCAGGTGGTACTGAATCTCGTGCCGCTGATGCGCAGCGAAACACCGGACGAGAAGCGCATTAATCAACTGTTGACGCAGCTGACCCATAACAGCCGCGTACTGGACGCCGGCGTGTATGACGAACAGGGCGACCTGGTGGCACGCTCTGGCGAAAGCGTCGAGGTTCGCGACCGGCTGGCGCTGGATGGCAAAAAAGCCGGCGGCTACTTCAACCAGCAGATTGTCGAGCCGGTTCCGGGAAAAAACGGCCCGCTGGGCTACCTGCGTCTGACCCTCGATACTCATACCCTGGCGACCGAGGCGAAGCAGGTGGATAATACCACCAATATATTACGCCTGATGCTGTTGCTGTCCCTGGCTATCGGCGTGGTGCTAACCCGCACGCTGCTGCAGGGCAAACGCACCCGCTGGCAGCAATCGCCCTTCCTGCTCACCGCCAACAAGCCGGTTGAGGATGAAGACGATGAAAAGAAAGGAAATCTATAATGTCCACATTGCGCCTCCTGCTCTCTGACTCTTACGACCCGTGGTTCAACCTGGCGGTCGAGGAGTGTATTTTCCGCCAGATGCCCGCCACCCAGCGGGTGCTGTTCCTGTGGCGCAATGCCGATACCGTGGTCATCGGCCGCGCGCAGAATCCGTGGAAGGAGTGTAATACTCGCCGCATGGAGGAAGATCACGTGCGGCTGGCCCGTCGCAGCAGCGGCGGCGGCGCGGTGTTCCACGACCTCGGCAATACCTGCTTTACCTTTATGGCAGGCAAACCGGAGTACGACAAAACCGTCTCCACCGCTATCGTGCTGGCGGCGCTCAATTCACTCGGCGTAACCGCCGAAGCCTCCGGGCGCAACGATCTGGTGGTCAAAACCGACAGCGGCGATCGCAAGGTGTCTGGTTCCGCCTATCGCGAAACCATCGACCGCGGTTTCCATCACGGCACCCTGCTGCTGAATGCCGATTTAAGTCGCCTCGCTAACTACCTTAACCCGGACCAGAAAAAGCTACAGGCCAAAGGCATTACCTCGGTGCGAGGTCGCGTGGCGAACCTGGTTGAGCTGCTGCCGGGCATTACCCATCAGCACATTTGCGAGGCGATTCAGGAGGCGTTCTTCAACCATTACGGCGAACGGGTGGACGCCGAGGTGATCTCCCCTGACAACACGCCGGACCTGCCGAATTTTGCTGAGACCTTCGCCCGCCAGAGCAGTTGGGAGTGGAACTTCGGCCAGGCGCCGGCCTTCTCTCATCTGCTGGACGAGCGCTTTCGCTGGGGCGGCGTTGAGCTGCATTTTGATGTCGAGAAAGGCCATATCACCCGCGCACAAGCCTTTACCGATAGCCTGAACCCGGCGCCGCTGGAGGCCCTGGCGGCACGCTTAGTTGGCTGTCAGTATCGGGCGGAAGTCTTGCAGCAGCAGTGTGAGGCGCTGGTCGGCGATTTCCCGGAGCAGGAAGCGGAACTCAAAGAACTGTCGGCGTGGATGGCCGGCGCGGTGCGCTAATAAAAAAAGCCCGCTGCGCTTAGCGGGCCTGGAAAACCGTAGGCCGGGTCAGGCGAAGCCGCCACCCGGCACAACAGGTCTTATTCTTTATCGCCCAGCAGTACCGATTCCAGTGCGATTTTGATCATATCGTTGAAGGTCGTCTGACGCTCAGCGGCAGTGGTCTGCTCGTGAGTACGGATGTGGTCGGAGACGGTGCAGATGGTCAGCGCTTTCGCGCCGAATTCTGCCGCCACGCCGTAGATCCCGGCCGCTTCCATTTCCACGCCCAGGATGCCGTATTTTTCCATCACGTCGAACATGGACGGGTCTGGCGTATAGAACAGGTCAGCGGAGAAGATGTTGCCTACGCGCGCGTCAACGCCCAGCGCTTTCGCCGCGTCTACCGCGTTACGCACCATGCCGAAATCGGCAATTGCCGCGAAATCATGGTCTTTGAAACGCAGACGGTTCACTTTAGAGTCGGTGCACGCGCCCATGCCGATCACCACGTCACGCAGTTTGACATCTTCACGCACCGCGCCGCAGGAGCCCACGCGGATGATTTTCTTCACGCCGAAATCGGTGATCAGCTCCTTGGTGTAGATTGAGCAGGACGGGATACCCATCCCGTGGCCCATCACGGAGATTTTGCGGCCTTTATAAGTACCGGTGAAGCCCAGCATGCCGCGCACGTTGTTCACTTCACGCACGTCTTCAAGGAAGGTTTCTGCAATGTGCTTCGCGCGCAGCGGGTCGCCCGGCATCAAAACGACGTCAGCGAAATCGCCCATTTCTGCGTTAATGTGAGGAGTTGCCATCTTCAGTTCCTTTTACATTGTTGTTTTTGCCGGGTGGCGGCTACGCCTTACCCGGCCTACAAATCGTAGGCCCGGATCGCTGTGCGCCACCGGGCAATGACCTCAGAACATGGCTTTGCCATATTCCATGTCAGACGTACCAAAGTATTTCGCAATAGTCTGGCCGATGTCCGCGAAGGTTTCACGGTGACCGAGCGAACCCGGTTTCACTTTCGGGCCATATACCAGCACCGGAATATGCTCGCGGGTATGGTCGGTACCGGTCCAGGTCGGGTCACAGCCGTGGTCGGCGGTGAGGATCAGAATGTCGTCTTCGCCAACCAGCTCCATCAGCTCCGGCAGACGGCGATCAAACAGCTCCAGACCCGCCGCGTAGCCGGCGACATCGCGACGGTGGCCCCAGGAGGAGTCAAAGTCGACGAAGTTAGTGAAGACGATGGTCTCGTCGCCCGCTTCCTTCATCTCTTTGATGGTCGCGTCGAACAGCGCGTCCAGCCCGGTGGCTTTCACTTTCTTAGTGATGCCGCAGTTGGCGTAGATGTCGGCGATTTTACCCACGGACACCACGTGGCCGTTCTTCTCGTCAACCAGCTTCTGCAACACGGTCGGCGCCGGCGGTTCGACCGCCAGATCGTGACGGTTGCCGGTACGCTGGAAGTTACCGGCTTTGTCGCCGATAAACGGACGGGCGATGACGCGGCCAATGTTATAGCCGCCTTCGGTCAGCTCTTCACGCGCGATTTCGCACAGCTCATACAGCTTGTCGAGGCCAAAGGTCTCTTCGTGACAAGCGATCTGGAACACCGAGTCAGCGGAGGTATAGAAGATCGGTTTCCCGGTTTTCATATGTTCTTCGCCGAGCTGATCGAGGATCACCGTCCCGGAGGAGTGGCAGTTGCCGAGGTAGCCCGGCAGGTTCGCACGCTTCACCAGCTTATCCAGCAGCTCCTGCGGGAAGCTGTTTTCATGGTCGCTAAAGTAGCCCCAGTCAAACAGCACCGGCACACCGGCGATTTCCCAGTGACCGGACGGCGTATCTTTACCAGAAGAGAGTTCATGCGCCCAGGCATAGGCACCAATCACTTCGGCATTGCCATCCATTCCGGCGGCAATTTTACCGGTAGAACCTTCATGCGCTTTCACCAGACCCAGACGGGTCAGGTTCGGTAAATTCAGCGGGCCCTTGCGGCCATTGTCAGCCTCGCCTTTGGCGCAGGCTTCCGCAATGTGGCCCATCGTATCGGCGCCGACGTCGCCAAAGCGGTCAGCGTCTTCCGTTGCACCAATCCCAAAGGAGTCCAGCACCATGATAAATGCACGTTTCATCTTGTTCTCCATACATCTTGCGCTGCAAAAAAGCGATCAGATCAGTATATCGCTATTCAGTGATGCGGCGATAGACTGTCGGTGTAATTTCCGGGGCTTTATCGTCCAGTTTAATGGCCGCTTTGACCGCTTTCGCGGCCTCCTGCCAGCTGTTCTCGTCTTTGGCATGGATCACCGCCAGCGGACGCTGTCCGTCAACGTGGTCACCCAGACGCGCCATATCGGTAAAGCCAACGCTATAGTCAATGGTATCTGATGCCTGGCGGCGGCCGCCGCCCATAGAAACCACTGCCATTCCCAGCGCGCGAGTATCCATCGCGCTGATAAAACCTTCGGTATCAGCATAGACCGCTTTGCTCAGCATCGCCGTCGGCAGATAATGATCATAATTCTCGACAAAGTCGGTCGGCCCTTTCTGCGCCGCGACCATGCGGCCAAAGACTTCCGCCGCTTTACCGTTATCCAGCACCGCCTGCAGCTTCGCGCGCGCCTCGGCGTCATCCGCCGCCAGCTTGCCGGAGATCAGCATTTCCACACACAGCGCCATCGTCACGTCGAACAGGCGTGGGTTGCGATATTCGCCGGTCAGGAACTGCACCGCTTCGCGAACTTCAACGGCGTTGCCGGCGCTGGATGCCAGCACCTGATTCATATCGGTCAGCAGCGCGGTGGTACGCACGCCAGCGCCGTTGGCAACACCCACGATCGCTTCGGCCAGCGCGGCAGAGAGTTCATAAGTCGGCATAAAGGCGCCGCTGCCGACTTTGACGTCCATCACCAGCGCGTCCAGCCCTTCCGCCAGTTTCTTGGCCAGAATCGAGGCGGTAATCAGCGGGATGGAGTCCACCGTCGCGGTAATATCGCGGGTGGCATAGAAACGTTTGTCGGCCGGAGCAAGCGAGCTGGTCTGCCCGATAATCGCCACGCCGACATCTTTAATAATCTCGCGAAAGCGGTTGTCGTCCGGGAAGATATCGAAGCCCGGGATCGCTTCCAGTTTATCCAGCGTACCGCCGGTATGGCCGAGGCCACGCCCGGAGATCATCGGTACATAACCGCCGCAGGCGGCCACCATTGGCCCCAACATCAGCGAGGTCACGTCACCCACGCCGCCGGTGGAGTGTTTATCGACGATCGGGCCGTTGAGGTTAAGGCTTTTCCAGTTGAGAACGGTGCCGGAATCCCGCATCGCCATGGTCAGCGAAACACGCTCCGGCATGGACATATCGTGGAAGAAAATGGTCATCGCCAGCGCGGCGATTTGCCCTTCTGAGATAGTATTGTCGCGGATGCCGTTGATGAAAAAGCGGATCTCTTCATCGCTTAATGCATGACCATCACGTTTTTTACGAATAATTTCTTGTGCGAGAAACACGGTAACCTCCCAAAGAGAATAAATTGCCGGATGACGGCGCGAGCGCCTTATCCGGCCTACAGGCATCCATTCGTAGGCCGGATAAGCGCAGCGCCATCCGGCAAATCAAGGGATTAGTAGCTGCTGGCGCTCTTGCCGTCGCCGTGACCCAGCGCTTTCAACAGGCTAGCCAGCAGGCTGGATGCGCCAAAACGATAGTGACGAGAATCGGCCCAGTCGGCGCCGAACAGTTCATCAGCGATCGCCAGGAACTGCTGCGCATCTTCCGCGCTGCGTACGCCGCCGGCAGGCTTGAAGCCAACGGTTTTCTCAACGCCCATATCGCGGATCACTTCCATCATGATGCGCGCGCTTTCCGGCGTCGCATTCACCGGCACTTTACCGGTCGAAGTCTTGATAAAGTCAGCGCCTGCCTTGATAGAGATTTCAGACGCTTTGCGGATCAGCGCTTCTTCTTTCAGCTCACCGGTTTCGATGATCACTTTCAGCAGCACGTTGGCCGCCGCGCAGGCCTCTTTACAGGCTTTCACCAGCTCGAAACCGACCTGCTCGTTGCCGGCGATCAGCGCGCGGTACGGGAAGACCACGTCCACTTCATCGGCACCGTAAGCGATCGCTGCGCGGGTTTCCGCCAGCGCAATGTCGATATCGTCATTACCGTGCGGGAAGTTGGTGACCGTGGCGATGCGAATATCCGGCGTTCCTTGCTCGTTCAGCGTTTTACGGGCAATCGGGATGAAGCGCGGGTAGATACACACCGCCGCAGTGTTACCCACCGGGGTTTTCGCCTGATGACACAGGGCAATGACTTTCTCATTGGTGTCGTCGTCATTCAGGGTGGTCAGGTCCATCAGTTTTAACGCGCGCAGGCTGCTTGCTTTTAAATCAGTCATTTCATACTCCGCCGGCGTCATGCCGGATCAATAGTTTGTTCACCTTGCGAGTCTGTTACTATTGTAACATCCACTCGCTGTTACACTTCGACATTCATCACAGTTAATGAAAACTACTTACTAATTTGCATTACTGTGATGTGATGCAAGTCACAATTAATCATCCATCATCGCGACGCTTACCTGTACGTCCTGTTTAAGCATAACCGGCAAAGCGCAGTGAGTGATGATGTTATTATTCTAACATATCCTACTAAGGTTTCTCGACGCCATGGCGCACAATTTGTGCACATCGTCGCCATAAACAACAGTTTATTATTGAGATATAAAGAATTTTAGATGGACAAAAAAATGATGGAATTATCACAGCAGGCCAAAATCGAGGCCTGATTCGTCTCAGGCGGAAAAGGAGAGGCTTAGCCCGCGAGCGCGGAAAAGAGGCTTTTTGTATTCGCCAACACCGCGGCTTCAATCGTCGGTGCCGGTTCCGCGCGCAGTTCACATAGCGCGTCAAATACGCGCGCCACCTGTTCAGGGCGGTTGGGCTGACCCTGAAAACCATTCAGCGGCATATCCGGCGCATCGGTCTCCAGCAGCAGCGCGGAAAGCGGCAGACGCGCCATCACTTCGCGGGTTTTGCTGGCGCGCGGATAGGTAATAGTGCCGCCAACGCCAATCTTATAGCCGAGCTGAACGAAGCGCTCGGCCTGCTGTAGGCTGCCGGCGAAGCCATGTACCACGCCGGTGCGCGGCAGGGCATGTTTTTTCAGCAGCATCGCCAGCTTATCGTGGGTACGTCGGGAGTGGAGGATCACCGGCAGATCGTAACGCTTCGCCAGCCTCAGTTGCTCCTCCAGCAGCGCTTGCTGGCGGTCAAACTGCGGATCGTCGCGATAGAGATCGAGGCCAATCTCCCCCACCGCCACCAGTTTTGGCGGACGCAGGGACAGACACCTCTCCAGCTGCGCCAACCCCTCATCGGCATGCTGCTCAATGACGATCGGATGCATGCCCAGCGCGGCGTACAGCGCCTCATGCTGCGCCGCCAGCGCCAGCACCCGGTTAAAACGCGCAGCGGAGATGGCCGGGACAATGATCTGCCCGACACCGGCCTGGGCCGCGCGCGCCAGGCTGGCGGTTTCATCCTCGGCGAAGGGAGGAAAATCGAAGTGGCAGTGGGTATCGATAAAACGGTGGCTCATGCCAGATCCTCATGATCAAAGCTGGCGTCATTCGCCTGCGGTGCAGGAATGACAGTCGCCTGAGGCGCTTCATTGGCCACCGGTACGGGCGGCACCACCACCGGCGCAGCCCGGGCAATACGCGGCGCATGGCGCAGCAGCGGCGGCTGGTCGGCCAGCAGTTTACCCACCGTCGCCAGGAAATAGCGGCCACACTGACGTCCGGTTTTGTAGTCCTCCAGCAGCGCCGGCAGTCGACTGCCAAGCGCCATACTGCGCAATGGCCGCTGCGGGTAGATTTCGAAGATCCGCAGCTTACCGGGCGGCTTCTCGATGAACTGCTGGATAGCGCGGTAAGTGTTTTCGTGGTGGTGCACCAGATTGACCAGCGGCTGCAGGCTGCTCTCCCCCAGCCAGCGCTCCATCCGCTTAAACCACTGCGGGGTATAAAACATCTGCGAGGGGACGGTACGGATCACCACGATGGTCTGCGCGCCGCGGCGGGCCGCCTCCTGCACCGGGATCGCATCGCTGACGCCGCCGTCAAGGTAGCTGACGCCGTCGAGCAACACGCCGCTGCGATAAAAGCCGGGGATGGCGCTGGAGGCGCGGATCAGGTCCAGCCAGGTTTGCGGCGTCGGCGAAAAATAGCTGGCAGAGTAATCGTCACCGCGGCAGGCGCACAGCCACAGCTCTTTCCCCAACGCGAACTGCGCTTCAGCATAATTCATGGCCAGCGGCATCTGCTGCGAAGTGGCCTCCACCAGCCAGTCGAGATCGATAAGGTTGCCGCCGCGCACAAAGCGCATCGGATCGAAAAACTGGCGTGAGGTGGTGTAGCGGGTGATAACTTTGCGGGCATAGCCTTGCTGATTACACATGTAGGCGGAGAGGTTTTGCGCGCCGGCGGAGGTCCCCAACATCAGATCAAAGGGGTTAAATCCGGCGCGCATAAATTCGTCCAGCACCCCGGCAGTAAAAATCCCTCGCTGTCCCCCGCCTTCGCATACCAGCGCCAGCTTACCTGGTCGGAAGGGTTTAACCGCCAGCGGGGCGATATTGCCCAGCGTGACGGGAATGCGTTGCCCCACCCTGCTTTCCTGTTCGATTGGTCTTCTCCTGACAAGGTAACGCAATTTGCCCATCGCTTAAACCGCGAAAGCCAGTCCGCAGGACTGGCTTTGTGTAAGATGACGTGTCAGTAAAAATGCTCAGGCTTCAGCATCGCCCGCATCGCGGGCCACCTAAGGACGTCTGCGTCCTGTAAACAGGCTCACCAGGAACAGGATAATCCCGACGACAAAGACGATTTTCGCGGCGCCAGCGGCAGTACCCGCCAGACCACCAAAGCCCAGGGCCGCAGCAATTAATGCAATGACCAGAAAAATAATTCCCCATCGAAACATACTTTTCTCCTTACCATAATGGACGGTGAACAGCGGTTTGCGCACCCTTTCTGTATAGCTCATCGCTCAGAGGATGCTGCTATTCGTTCGGCAACCTTGGCCAGACAACACTTTTGTTAATAACTCGATTTACTTAACGCTAAGATCGTTGCGGACGCTTTTCACGCCGGAGACCGCTTTCGCAATCTCTGCCGCACGCTCCGCCTGCGCCGCGGAAGCCACCGTACCGGTCAGATGCACCGCGCCGGCGTTGGTTTCGACTTTCACATTGCGCGAAGGGACAATGTCATCCGCCAGCAGCTTGGCTTTCACTTCGCTGGTAATGGCGGTATCCCCGGCATAGCCTTTCAGCGTCGCCGTCTCGCTCGATGATTTATGATGGACCGTCAGCTTGTCGTTAACGTGCGAGACGCCTTCGACCCCTTTCGCTACGCTCAGTGCCTGACTTTTCTGTTCAGTACTGGTGACGTCGCCGCTGAGGGTGACCACTTTATTCTCCGTTTTCACCGAAATATCGCCGGAGTTAATATCTTTATGGTCGATCAACGCCGCTTTTACCCGCGCGGTAATGGTGCTGTCATCCATAAAATCGCCGACTTTATTAATCGAATTGTCTACCGCCTCTCCCGCATTGCTGGCAGCCGACTTCGCACTGTCTACCGTTGTTTTTTCCGTCTCTGCCGAGGCGTTCAACGCGGCTAAGCCTAAGAAGAGCGCCAGCAACATATTGGCATTCTTTAGTCTGGTCATCGTGATGTCCTCGTTTTTTCACCAGCGCTGGCGTCTGAAAGCAGTGAATTACGCCAGCATTTTTAAAATCACGAATTAAATATAGTAGACAGACGAAGGGGTTGCGGATGATATGGACAAAAAACAGACGAATTAGCGGTGTTTTAAGAACTTTCCAGAAGGAGGGAAACGCGAGCTTGGAAAGAAAAAAGCGCGGGCTATGCCGCGCTTCATCAGGGATTAGTGCTCGCGCGTTTTGCGGAACACCACGTCAGGATAACGCTCCTGCGTCAGGTTCAGGTTGACCATTGTCGGGGCGATATAGGTCAGATTATCGCCGCCATCCAGCGCCAGCTGAACTTCGTTTTTACGTTTGAACTCTTCGAATTTCTTCACATCCGTGGATTCAACCCAGCGCGCGGTGGCCACGTTGACCGATTCGTAAATCGCTTCCACGTTGTATTCGCTTTTCAGACGCGCTACCACCACGTCAAACTGCAGCACACCAACGGCGCCGACGATCAGGTCGTTATTGGCGATCGGACGGAAGACCTGTACCGCGCCCTCTTCAGAGAGCTGAACCAGCCCTTTCAGCAGCTGTTTCTGCTTCAGCGGATCCTTCAGGCGAATACGACGGAACAGTTCCGGTGCGAAGTTCGGAATACCGGTGAACTTCATCATCTCGCCCTGGGTGAAGGTATCGCCAATCTGAATGGTGCCGTGGTTATGCAGGCCGATAATATCGCCCGGATACGCTTCTTCAACGTGAGAACGGTCGCCGGCCATAAAGGTCAGCGCGTCGGAAATCACGACGTCTTTACCGATACGCACCTGACGCAGCTTCATGCCTTTTTCATATTTGCCGGACACCACGCGCATGAAAGCCACACGGTCGCGGTGTTTCGGGTCCATGTTGGCCTGAATTTTAAACACGAAGCCGGTAAATTTCTCTTCCGTGGCGGTGACTTCACGCGTGTCGGTGTTACGCGGCATCGGCGCCGGCGCCCACTCCACCAGGCCATCCAGCATATGGTCAACGCCGAAGTTACCTAACGCAGTCCCGAAGAACACCGGGGTGATTTCGCCCGCCAGGAACAGATCTTTATCGAACTCGTTTGACGCGCCCTGCACCAGCTCCAGCTCGTCGCGCAACTGCTGCGCCAGGTCTTCCCCCACCGCTGCGTCGAGTTCCGGGTTGTTGAGCCCCTTCACGATGCGCACTTCCTGAATGGTGTGGCCTTTACCGGTCTGATACAGGTAGGTTTCATCTTTGTAGAGATGATAAACGCCTTTGAACAGCTTGCCGCAGCCGATAGGCCAGGTAATCGGCGCGCAGCCGATTTTCAGCTCATTCTCAACTTCATCCAGCAACTCCATCGGATCGCGGATATCACGGTCGAGTTTGTTCATAAAGGTGAGGATCGGCGTGTCGCGCAGACGGGTAACTTCCATCAGCTTACGGGTCCGGTCTTCAACGCCTTTCGCCGCGTCGATCACCATCAGACAGCAGTCAACCGCCGTCAGAGTACGGTAGGTATCTTCGGAGAAGTCTTCGTGCCCCGGCGTATCCAGCAGGTTCACCAGGCAGTCGTGATACGGGAACTGCATCACCGAGGTGGTGATTGAGATCCCACGCTGCTTTTCCATCTCCATCCAGTCGGACTTTGCATGCTGGCTGGAGCCACGGCCTTTTACGGTACCGGCGGTCTGAATCGCCTGTCCGAACAGCAGCACCTTTTCGGTGATGGTGGTCTTACCGGCATCCGGGTGAGAAATAATGGCAAAAGTGCGGCGTTTGGCCACCTCTTGCAGATAAGGAGACAACGTCATAATTAATCTTCTAAGTAAACGCAGCAACGGGCTGCGCATGTGGAATACGAAAAATTGCGGCTATTTTACCCATCAATGGGGGGGAGGCAATCAGTGTTTACACAGGAGCTGCTCCAGTTCGCTTAACGAGGTCACCGTCCAGTCGGGCTGCAGGTCTACCGGCAGCGTTTGCTGGTGCGCATTCAGCCAGCAGGTCGCCAGGCCGGCATTCACGCCGCCGCGGATATCCGACTCGGCGGTATCACCGACCATCAGTACTCGCGAGCGCGGTGGATTACCCGCCTGCGCCAGCGCGTAATCGAAGATGCGCGCATCCGGCTTGGCGACGCCGACTTCTTCAGAAATAATCAGTAAATCAAAGTGATCGCGTAAACCTGTGCGTTCCAGACGAGTCTGCTGCAGCGAGGTAAAACCGTTGGTGATGATGCCCATCCTGACCTTGCCCTGCAGCGCGTTGAGCAGCGAGACCGCCCCCGGCAGCGGGGCACAGATTTCCGCCATCGCATTCATAAACGCGTCGTTGAGCTCACCCGGCTTAACATTCAAACGTTCCGCCCAGCTGTCAAAGCGCTGGTGCTGCAGCTGCAGCGAGGTGATGACGCCGTTTTGATAATCCACCCACAGCGGCTTATTCACGGCCTGATAGTCCTGAAAATCTTCGGCGGTAAATGTCACGCTGTAGTCGAGAAACATCCGCTGTAAGCCGCTGAAAGAATCAAACGAAAACAACGTTTCATCGGCATCAAAGAAAATCCAGTCCCATTTCATCGTATCACCTTGTCTTACATACTGATTGGCAGAGCCATAATAATGGCGTCTTCGCGCCCGTCGACCGTCGGATAGTAGTTGCGGCGGATGGTCGCTTCGTTAAAGCCTACGCTTTCATAGAGCGCAATGGCGGCAGCGTTGGAAGCGCGCACCTCCAGCCATAGCGTGACGACGCCGCGTTTTTCAACTTCATCAATAACATGTTCCAGCAGTTCCCGTCCCAGGCCACGGCGCTGGTATGCGGGGTCGACGGCGATGTTAAACAGCGTCGCTTCATCAAGGACAATCTGAGTAATGGCAAATGCCGCCATTTCCCCATCCACTGCCAGTTGGTAATTCAGATAACGTTCACCCTGATTGCTGGCAAAGGTCTGTTCGCTCCACGGGAAAGCGTGGGCGCGTTTTTCGATTTGCCAGGCGTTGGATAAATCAGCCGTGCTGAGGGTAGAAATCGTGTTCATGTGCGCAGATTTGTTGCCAGAGCGCCCTGCGAGCAGGCGCGCTGGTCTGAAGTTCATCAAAAGCGGGGGTGGACACCTGGGCGCCCGCCAGCGGCAGCGACGCCTCTGTGCCCAACCGCCAGCTGTTGCAACGGCTGTCCTGCGGCAGCATCGCCACCCGCTCGGGGGTAAGCTGCAGGACCTGATCTGGCGTCACGGCCAGCGCGCGTAATATGTCGCCAATCAGCGGCTCTGTCAGCGACGGCAGGGTTTCTGCCACCATCACCAGACGAATATGTTCAGGAAGCGAGACAGCGATTTCGCCCTGCAACGCCCCCGGTCGGCGCAGCGACCACTGGGTAATGCCCAGCTGCTGTAATTGCCAGTCTCGTCGGGATGTCATAGCGAAACACTCCTGGTAAACAAGCGCGCAATATAGCAAATCCGTCGTATCTGCGCCAACAAACTACTATAATCGGCGCCAGTCTTAATGAAGGAGTGTTTCATGTCCGCTTTTACCCCGGCAAGTGAAGTCTTGCTGCGCCACAGTGATGATTTCGAGTCCGCCCGCGTTCTGTTTGCCGGTGACCTGCAGGATGACCTGCCTGCGCGTCTGGATACCGCGGCCAGCCGCGCTCATACCCAACAGTTCCACCACTGGCAGGTGCTGAACCGTCAGATGGGTGACAACGTCCGTTTTAGCTTAGTGGCCGAGGCCGCCGACGTCGCCGATTGCGACACCCTGATCTACTACTGGCCGAAGAACAAACCCGAGGCGCAGTTCCAGCTGATGAACCTGCTCTCTCTGCTGCCGGTGGGAATCGATATTTTCGTCGTCGGGGAAAACCGTAGCGGCGTTCGCAGCGCAGAGCAAATGCTGGCCGAATATGCCCCGCTGAATAAAATCGACAGCGCCCGTCGCTGTGGCCTCTACCATGGTCGTCTGGAAAAGCAGCCGACCTTCGACGCCGAAGCATTCTGGGGCGAGTATGCGCTGGATAATCTGACGATTAAAACGCTGCCTGGCGTGTTTAGTCGCGACGGTCTGGACGTCGGCAGTCAGCTGCTGCTGTCCACTCTCGAGCCGCATACCAAAGGGAAAGTGCTGGATGTCGGCTGCGGCGCGGGCGTGCTGGCCGCAGTGCTGGCCAGCCATTCGCCGAAGGTGCGTCTGACCCTGTGCGACGTCAGCGCCCCGGCGGTCGAAGCCAGCCGCGCGACGCTTGCCGCTAATGGTTTTGCAGGCGATGTGTTTGCCAGCAACGTCTTTTCGGAGGTCAATGGTCGCTTCGACATGATCATCTCCAACCCACCATTCCATGATGGGCTGCAGACCAGCCTCGAAGCGGCCCAGGCGCTGATCCGCGGCGCGGTTCGCCATCTGAACAGCGGCGGCGAATTGCGCATTGTCGCCAACGCCTTCCTGCCGTATCCCCAGGTACTGGATGAGACATTTGGCTTCCATGAAGTGATCGCCCAAACAGGACGGTTTAAGGTCTATCGCACCATCATGACCCGCCAGGCGAAAAAATAATCGTCTTCTGGCGCCAGCGGCCCACTTGCGGTGCCGCTGGCTCTTCTTCGCGGCAAACCCGCCCATTTTTGCAGCAATCGATACAACCTGCATAATTAACTATTGACGTGCCGCCGAAAACCACTAGAATGCGCCTCCGTGGTAACGATACTTTCATAGTGTCGATGGTATGCGAAGGTGGCGGAATTGGTAGACGCGCTAGCTTCAGGTGTTAGTGTCCTTACGGACGTGGGGGTTCAAGTCCCCCCCCTCGCACCATAATCCACAAAGATATTGCTCGCACTGGGCGAAGGTGGCGGAATTGGTAGACGCGCTAGCTTCAGGTGTTAGTGTCCTTACGGACGTGGGGGTTCAAGTCCCCCCCCTCGCACCAACGAGGCAATATCCTAAAGAAAGAATACTGTGCGAAGGTGGCGGAATTGGTAGACGCGCTAGCTTCAGGTGTTAGTGTCCTTACGGACGTGGGGGTTCAAGTCCCCCCCCTCGCACCAATATTCTTTTCTCTTCCGGCATTATCCCCCCAGTTTAAAATCCAGAATCATCAGCATTATTCCACCAATCAATGCAACGCAAGATGGCAGCAGGATAAAGTGGCGCAGTTGACGATGCCATATCATCGCTGCGGACATCAGCATGCCCACCGTGACCAGCGCCCGCCACACATCGGCCGAGACTCCGGCATACCCGAGAGCGGCAATCAGCACCCCGGGAACCACCACACCCCAACCACTCCCTAATGCCCGCTGCAACATGGTTTCACCTCTCAAAACGATAATGATAACCAATATCATATGATAACATTTATCATTTGTCATTTGCGATGTGCTTTGCGTCTTTTTCTTTACGTTCGCGGTAATGACATACATTCATGAAGGTGATAAATTAAGCGGATTATCGATATATATTAAATATTTTGCTTATTTTGCAAATAACCTTTTTTTGCACATTGTTATCAGACTCTTCATTTTTGGCTTTCATCATTTTGAAATTTAACGACTAATAATGATTCTTCCGATATGACTGCACAAACCTGGCGAGCACACTACGCACAAAAATATCAATATTCCTTACGGCTTTTTTTACTGCTTAATTTCATTTCCTCCTCTCTGTCGCTGGTCAGCCCACTATTTACGGTAGTTCGTTTTACGCTGCCCTGCGCCCTGATCGTGGCCTGCAGCGGGCTGTTGCTGCTCTGGCACTGGAAATGGCCGCAAGCGAAAATAAATATTCCGGCTATCTCGTTGTTATTTGGCATGCTCTGGGCATGGCACGTGGTGGCAAAAGCGATGCTATTGACACCGCCGCATTTTAACTATCTGGTAATCGCCCTATTAAGCATTCTGTTTATCGGCACCATCGCTTTTTCCAATAATATCACTGCCTTTACCCTTCACTCTTTACCGACTTTCCTTATCTGCCTGATAATGTCAGAGGGGGAACAATGGTTGCGCATGACCTACTGTTTTGTGCTGCCTATTGCCGGTATTACCCTGCAAAATATTATCCAGAAGCGCAACGATGCCTTCACGCAAGGATTAATGGATAAACTGATGCAGGAACGCAACACGCTCAACGATCTCAGTATGCTGGATCCCCTGACCGGTTTGTATAATCGCCGCGGGCTACAGAACCGCCTCGACACCCTGCTGGCGCTGGACGGCGACAACCACTTTGTGCTGCTCCTCGATATCGATCACTTTAAAGCCTATAACGACCACTATGGTCATATGATGGGCGACCAGGCGCTGATTCGCGTCTCTGCCGCGATCCGCAACGCCGTGCGCTCACGCGATATTGTCGCTCGTTTTGGTGGGGAAGAGTTTATGGTCCTGCTGACCAACAGCAGCGAGGAAACCGCCTGGCAGGCTGCCGAACGCATTCGCCAGCGGGTCTATGATCTGAAGATCCCGCATATGTTTAATGAAAGTGTCGCCACCAACGTGACCATCAGCATTGGCCTGACGCCGCTCATTGATGACAACATTGAGCAAGCGCTGGCACGAGCCGATGGCGCACTGTATGAGGCCAAAAATAAAGGACGCAATATTATTCTTGCCAGTTAGCTTTTCCTTCGCGCGCCGCGGTATCGCGGCGCCGACAAACTCCTTGCCATGCCGCCTGCAAACAACTAATATCAGGAATCATTATCATTTAGATTTGTATCTGGAAATCAAATGGCCTGGCGCTCCCCTTCTCTTAGCGACGAACTCATCTGGCGGGCTCCCTTCCCGACGGCTGAACGCGCGCTGGCGGAGAGTCTTCGGGCAAAAATCACTGCCCTGCGCCCTCATCTGCTGGATTTCCTGCGTCTGGATGAGCCTGCCCCGCCGCATGCGTTAACGCTCGCCGAGTGGTCGCAACCCATCGCGTTACGCTCCCTGCTGGCCACCTGGTCCGATCATATCTATCGTCATCAGCCCACGCAGCCGCGTGAACAGAAGCCCCTGCTCTCGCTCTGGGCCCAGTGGTATATCGGCCTGCTGGTGCCGCCGTTGATGCTGGCGCTGCTTAATGAACCGCAGGGACTCAGCCTGGCGCCAGAACATTTCCATGTCGAATTTCACGAGAGCGGTCGGGCTGCCTGCTTCTGGATTGATGTGCATAGCGATGCCAGGATAGCAGCGCTTTCACCGCAGGCGCGGATAGATGCCCTGGTGATTCGTACCCTGCAGCCGATTGTTGAGGCGCTGGAAGCGACGGGCGAGATCAATGGCAAACTTATCTGGAGTAATACCGGCTATCTGATCAACTGGTATTTAGGTGAAATGCGCACGCTGCTGGGCGATGAGCAGGTCGCCGCTCTGCGTCAACACTGTTTTTTTGAAAAACAGCTCGCCGATGGTCAGGATAACCCGCTGTGGCGAACGGTGGTGCTGCGTGAAGGGCTGTTAGTCCGACGCACCTGCTGCCAGCGCTATCGCCTGCCGGATGTCCAACAGTGCGGCGACTGCACGCTGAAATAACGCCCCCTACCTCAAAATTAACGGGCGGCCCTTGCCGCCCGTTGCTATTTATGCGGTCTGTTGACTCTCCTGCTCTGCTCGCTCGGCCTCTTCCGCTTCCTGAGCAAGCAGCTGTTTCTCATACACCTTAAAGAACGGGAAGTAGATAATCGCCGATACGCAGGCCAGAACGATCACCAGAACCGCCGCCCGAAAATCCCAGCCCAGCGCCCAGGCGCCGCCAATCGGTGCTGGCGCCGTCCACGGTACCACCGAGATAACGCGGCCAATCAGATCCAGCTTCATTGCTGCCCAGGCCAGCACCGCGTTCACCATTGGCGCCAGCAGGAACGGAATAAAGAACACCGGATTCATGACGATAGGCGTCCCAAAGATAACCGGCTCGTTAATGTTAAACAGGCTTGGCACCACGCTCAGACGACCAATGGAGCGCAAATGCGCTGAGCGGCTACGCAGATAACAGAACACCAGCCCCATGGTCGCCCCGGAACCACCAACCACTATGAAGAATGTCCAGAAAGCCTCCATGAAGATATGCGGCAGAGGCGCCCCCTGGGCCAGCGCCTGCTGGTTCATACCGAGGTTGGTCAGCCAGAACATCTGCAGCATCCCGGACACAATCGCAGCACCGTGGATCCCGGCGAACCACAACAGGTGGCCAATAAGCACCGCCAGCAGAATTGCCGGCAGAGAGTCGGCTGCCGAAACGAGCGGTTTGAAGATGGCCATAATGGCCTGCGGGATCAGCATGTCAAAATGGTGCTGGATAAACAGACTCAGCGGATACAGCGTCAGCACGACCACCAGCACTGGGATCAACAGATCAAAGGAGTTTTTGATCATCGGCGGAACCTGGTCCGGCAAGCGGATCCCAATGTTGTGCGCTTTCAAAAAACGCATCATTTCCACGCAATAGATCGCCACCAGAATCGCGGTAAAGATCCCGGTCCCCCCGAGGCTATCCACCGGCAGCGTGCCATTGGTCTTCGGCGCGGCAATCAGCAAAAAGGCCATGATCGACAGCATTGCGCACATAAAGGGATCGAGCTGATTGGATTTCTCGTAGTGCTTACCGAGGTTATAGGAGATCGCCGCGCAGATGTAGATCGACATGATCCCCATCGTCATATCAAAGGGGGTCAGAATACGCCCCTCAAACTCTTTTGCCAGATCCAGCCAGGCGCGGGCAAAACCCCAGGTGGTATCCGGTGAGAAAGGTGGATAAGCAAACACCAGCAGGAACGATCCGACGATCATAAATGGCATCGCTGAGATAAAACCGTCACGGATAGCCATGACGTGGCGCTGCGATGAGATCCGCCCTGCTATGGGGCTTATGTAATTTTCTACAAAGCGAAATATCAAATTAAACGCAGCATGGTTAGCAGACATAGTAGCCCTCCTGACAGGCTATTGATACTGGCCCAACAACGATTACCCTGCCGTTACGATGACCGCTTTTTGATGCAGCAGGCCGCTGATGGATTACCGGCTATACTGCTCATGACGCAACGATTCATACACGGCTCTTATGTTATAAATAAAGTGAGAAGTGACTGTTCCAGTATTCATCTCTACGCGCACAACCGCAACCGGTTACAGTAACCGGTTACGGTGAATGTGAAGGAGATCGACAAAATAGAAAGAATCTGGATTGTCCGCGCTGTTATTTACACTCCGCCAGGCTTGTGACAGATTTAACCAGGCTTAAATCAGGAGAATCCAATGAGTCTGCAGTCTGTACGGCAGTTTTTTGCCGAACACGCCCCCGATATCGAAATTATTGAGTTAAACCAGAGTACCGCCACCGTCGCGCTCGCCGCTGCCGCACACAACGTTGAGCCTGGACAAATCGCCAAAACGCTGTCGCTCAAGATCAAGGATAAGATTGTTCTGATCGTCGCCAGGGGCGATGCGCGGCTGGATAACAAAAAGCTGAAAGAGACCTTTGGTGCGAAAGCCAGAATGTTAAGCAGCGATGAGGTGGTGACCTGGACCGGTCATCCGGTAGGCGGCGTGTGCCCTTTTGGTCTGGAAAATCCGCTGGCCGTCTATTGCGACGTCTCGCTCAGGCACTATCAGGAGGTGCTACCCGCAGCGGGAGCCATTCACAGCGCCGTTCGTATTGAACCAGAACGATTGGCGCAGCTCACCGATGCGACATGGGTAGACGTGTGTTTATAGCCGCGTTACGCCACCTGTTTAACGGCGTTGTTCGCGCCGCTCATCGGTAAATGCAGCAAGATATCCGCCGCGTTTAATAAACCGATATCTGAGCGAACCCCGAGCTTGGTCATGGCGTTAAATTTATGCGCGCGGATAGTTTTAATGTTCCGGTTCAGCTGTATCGCAATATCAGAAAGCGAATATCCCCACGACATATACCGAAGGATGGCGTGCTCCGTTGGACTTAGCGGATCGTTGCACGCCTCTCTGTCGCAAAATTGTTCGCTGCCGCTGAGGTGATGATTGTCCAGCAGCTGTAACAAACGCTCCTGTAACCCGCGTCGCGGCGCGGATTTATTCAGTATGCCGTGCAGACAAGCCGGCATAAGATGGCCGATCAGATGCATTTCACTTTCATTATTAGCCAGAATAATTGCCTGGACTTCCGGCCGACACCGCGCCATTTCATGAACAAAAAGCAGACTCTCAGCTCGTGAAGAACGGCTTCCCGAAAGAGAAAAGATAATGGCCGACCAGGAAAACGATGTTTCCGCCGCCCTGAGCATACTGACATTTTTAAACAGATGAATATGATATCGGCTATTATCTTCACGACTAAAGATATAGCGCCAGGCCATTTCCGTCATCACACATTTTTCTACGATGGCGACATGGCGGGTTGTGCTATTTTTTTCCATTCCATTTGCTCCCCGTAAGCTGAATTGATATTCAGCTCTTGCATTCCCTGCACGCTGTTGATCCAGGCATACATTTCAGCATTGCTTCGCAGTGATAAGCGTCGCATTGCGCTATTTTTCTGCGCACTGATGGTTTTATTGCTCTTTTTCAACAGCGCAGCGATCTGATTGATTCCCCATCCCTTTGCCAGAAGACGCAAAACCTTGCGTTCCGAAAGGGTCAGCATCGCCGCAGAGTGGTAGCTTGCGAAATCGCTATCCTCGTCTCCGGTGAACAACGTCCGGCTAATTTGCTCAGCGGCACGACTGCCGGCGCAAATCACCTCAATCAACCGGTTAACCGGCTCACTCTCCGAGATCAGCGAGCTTTCAGGGCGAATTAAAAGCTCAACGGCCAATGGATAGAGGCTGTCACTGACCATAAAAACCCAGTGAATATCACGATACTGCGTCATCAGAGAGTAATAACGCTCGCAGACGGCACGGGGATGCGCAATCTCGCCGGAGATATCCGCGACGACCAGCACTGCCCGCCGCAGTTGCAAAAGGGTGAGCTCATCATGAGAACGACAAAAACTGAGTTCGTAATCAGGGAGATTTTCATTGAAGATAACCTTTAACCCTGACTGCATGACGGGAATTTTACTAATAACAACACCAAACTTACCTTGTCCTGGTAACATAACACCTCCGCTTCCTGTCGAAGTTCCTTCGCCTGCCGGCAAACAATCGGCGCTTAACATCATCGCCTTATCATTCTCTGAATGAATATAAAAAGTATATTCATGGCCTGCGTACACGGTATACGTAACGACCGAACCGTGGTCATACCGTGTAAATATTATTGCTGTGTATACTTGCGATTAATATTAGCACAGACGCTCCTGCGCTAATAAATTAGAAAAGATAAAACTATTATTTAGCAAAAGTAATTTCAGGCACGTGAGTTATAAAGCATTATCTTTGATTGTTTCTCTAAATGCTTTAGGCGACATCCCGCTATAGCGGCGGAAAAAGCGAGAAAAATAGGCAGCATCACTAAACCCTAAGTAATCAGAGAGTTGTGTTACCGTCATGCGGGTGTACTGCAGATTGCGTCGCGCTTCCAGCATCAGGCGTTGATGCAATACTCCCAGCGCGCTACAGCCATAGAACTCGCGGCATAAATAATTTAAGTGCGTGACCGACAACCCAATTAGCTTCGCATACTCCGCCAGCGGGAGATGCTGCCGATAGTGGCTCTCAATAAGTCGGGAAAAGTGGCGCATCATACTGCGCTTCCGCTCCGCTTTATCTTCCGTGGGCGGTGCGGGGCGGCACTGCCGGTTCAGCCAGACCAGCAGCGTCCCCAGCAACGAGTACAACATCATCTCCCGGGCATCATGCTCTTCGCAATATTCCTCGCGAAGCGCCGAAAATAGCGTATGCATATGCCCCCGGGAACGGCCTACCGGCACGCACTGCGGTACGCTAAGCACATCCAGCGGCCGGCCGAACTGGTTTTCAAACCGGCTCAGCAGCGGCAGCGCCAGGGAGAGCACATACCCTTGTGTCCCGGGTGAAAAATGAAACCCATGAATACAAAGGGCGGGAACCACCTGGATGCAGGACGCCGTCATCACCGCGGTGGCGCCTTCAATTTCGATCTCCGCCCGGCCCTGATGCAGGTAGAGGAGCTGGACCATTTCCGCATGCTGATGAACGCGAATATGCCACTCGTACAGACTGCTACGCTGCAAAATCGACTCGCAGTGCAGCAGGTCCGGCGTTGGCCAGCCGCGCTCTTCGCCATACAGCTTAAATACGGGGACGACTTGCATGGGCGGCATAATCACTCCTCTTTAGTCAGGTAACGCGTTCCATGGGCAAGCCCACGTAGTTTTCCGCGATGGTGGTCAGCCCGGCGCGGGAGCCAAGGTAGTAGCGGCGGTCGGCGGCCTGCATTTTGGCGTCAAACGCATTCTGGTCCGGGAAATCATGCAGCAGGCGAGTCATAAACCAGCTAAAGCGTTCCCCTTTCCACACCCGATCCAGCGCCAGTTGCGAGTAGGTCGCCAGCAGATCGCTGCGGCCACGATGATAGTATTCACGCAGGATCCGCCACAGGTAGTTAACATCCGATGCCGCCAGGTTTAACCCTTTGGCGCCGGTTGGCGGAACGATATGCGCCGCATCTCCCACCAGAAACAGCCGCCCATACTGCATCGGCTCCACCACGAAACTGCGCAGCGGGGCAATGCTCTTCTCAAGTGAGTGACCAGTCACTAACCTGGATGCCAGGTCCTCCGGCAAGCGGCTTTTCAGCTCCTGCCAGAAACGTTCGTCCGACCAGGCTTCAACCTTATCGCTCAGCGGAACCTGTAGATAATAGCGGCTGCGCGTAAGTGAGCGCTGACTACACAATACAAACCCCCGCTGATGGTGTGCATAAATCAGCTCCGGATTGACCGGCGGCGTATCCGCCAGCAGGCCTAACCAACCAAACGGCCACACGCTCTCGTAGGTTTTGAGAATGTCAGCGGGAATGCTTTGCCGTGACACCCCGTGAAAACCGTCGCAACCGGCGATAAAGTCGCACTCCAGGCGGCAGGTTTCACCTTCGCTGAGGTAGGTGACCGTCGGTCGGTCGCTTTTCGCGTCATGAATAGCCACCTCGCTCACGCCATAGACGATTGGCGCGCCGCTGGCGGTCCGGGCCGCCATCAGGTCGCGGGTCACTTCCGTCTGGCCATAAACCATCACACTCTTGCCGTCAGTCAGCTCGCTCAGTGCGACGGGTACCCGCTGGCCGTCAAACAGAAACTCCACCCCATGATGCACCAGGCCTTCGGCATCCATCCGCTGCGCCACGCCCGCTTCGCGTAGCAGATCGACGGTGCCGCTTTCCAGAATTCCCGCGCGGATGCGCCCCAGCACATACTGTGGCGTTTGACGCTCGAGGATCACGGTATGGATCCCGGCGTTGTGCAACAACTGCCCCAGCAGCAGCCCGGAGGGGCCTGCGCCAATAATCGCGACCTGTGTTTTCATAGGGTTGTCTCACTCTTGCAGGGTTAATTATTTGTATATTTTTTGTTTAATAAAAGTGCTTTCCTGCATTTTTGATAAGTCAGACGGGAAAAAGAAGGGATGAATGGCGGCAAAAATTGCACTTTTCACCAAACTGGCAAAATTGTGGGATGCTTCAAATTCTGCCGTCCCGCCAGCCGGGACATTTTTGCATATTATTTGATCCCGCCCCCCTCAGCCGCTACGGCGCTTCAGGTTAAAGTATCGACAGATAACCAGACGTCGCGGACAGCAGAGGAATTATGCAGGTTGATCGGTCACAGCAGCGGGCAATCACACGATTGTGCATCCAGTGTGGTCTTTTTTTGTTACAGCACGGCGCCGAAAGTGCGCTGGTGGAAGAGCTATCCACCCGCCTCGGACGGGCGCTGGGAATGGATAGCGTCGAAAGCGCCATCTCGTCTAATGCCATCGTGCTGACCACCATTAAAGATGGCGAATGTCTCACCTCAACGCGTAAAAATGTCGACCGCGGCATCAATATGCATGTGGTAACGGAAGTGCAGCACATTGTGATCCTCGCCGAACATAAGCTGCTCGACTATCGCGATGTCGAGAAGCGCTTTGCGCAGATCGTTCCCTTGCGTTATCCGCGCTGGCTGCTGGTCATCATGGTGGGGCTCTCCTGCGCCTGTTTCTGCAAACTGAATAACGGCGGCTGGGACGGCGCGCTGGTCAGCTTCTGCGCCAGTACGGTAGCCATGTACATTCGCCAGGTGCTGACCCACCGGTCCATGCATCCGCAGATCAACTTCTGCATCACCGCCTTTGTCGCCACCACCATCTCCGGGCTGCTGCTGCGCCTCCCGGCCTTTGCCAGTACGCCGACCATTGCCATGGCCGCCAGCGTCCTGCTGCTGGTTCCGGGTTTTCCTTTGATCAACGCCGTCGCCGATATGTTTAAAGGGCATATTAATACGGGGCTCGCCCGCTGGGCGATCGCCAGCCTGTTAACCCTTGCCACCTGCATTGGCGTGGTGATGGCGATGACCGTATGGGGGCTGCGCGGATGGGCATAATCTCGTTTATTTTCGCACTGGCGGAAGACATGCTGCTGGCGGCAATCCCCGCCGTTGGTTTTGCCATGGTCTTTAATGTCCCCCAGCGCGCCTTGCGCTGGTGCGCGCTGCTGGGGGCGATCGGTCACGGCTCGCGAATGGTCATGATGAGCGCCGGTTTTAACATTGAATGGGCCACCTTTCTCGCCGCGCTGCTGGTGGGCAGCATCGGCATTCAGTGGTCACGCTGGTATCTGGCGCATCCGAAGATTTTTACCGTCGCCGCCGTGATCCCGATGTTTCCCGGCATCTCGGCCTACACCGCGATGATCTCCGCGGTAAAGATCAGCCATTTTGGCTATTCTGAAGAGATGATGATTTTGCTGCTGAGCAATTTTTTAAAGGCATCGTCTATTGTGGGCGCCCTTTCTATTGGCCTGTCGATACCCGGTCTGTGGCTGTATCGTAAGCGCCCTCGCGTCTGACCCCCGGCGTCGCGGTACAGCCGCGACGCTCCTTCCGCGACGGGCTCTGTGCTACTATGTGCAGATCACCCCACTCTTTGCAGTTCAGAGTTGAGATAGAGTTATGTCTTCGCGAATTTTAACCTCCCATTTTAGCGGCCTGGAAGAGTTCCTCCAGCAGCACGCGGCGCTGCTGGCGAAATCAACTGACGGCACCGTTGCCGTTTTTGCCAATAACGCGCCGGCATTCTATGCGCTGACGCCAGCGCGGCTGGCGCATTTGCTGGAGCTGGAAGCCAGGCTGGCGCGCCCCGGCAGCGACATCGCCCTTGACCCGCAGTTTTTCGAGGAGCCATCCGCGGCGCCAGTTGCGGTGCCAATGGGCAAATTTGCCATGTACGCCGACTGGCAGCCTGACGCCGATTTTCAGCGCCTGGCCGCGCTATGGGGCATTGCCCTGAGCCAGCCAGTCACGCCGGAAGAGCTGGCTGCCTTCGTCGCTTACTGGCAGGCGGAAGGTAAAGTGTTTCACCACGTGCAGTGGCAGCAGAAGCTGGCGCGTAGCGTGCAAATCAGCCGCGCCAGCAACGGCGGACAGCCGAAGCGCGATGTGAACAGCGTGAGCGAACCCGACAGTCATATTCCGCGAGGTTTCCGAGGATGAGCATGAAAAACGTGGGCGACCTGATGAAGCGTCTGCAGAAAATGATGCCGGCCCATATCGAACCGGCGTTTAAAACCGGCGAAGAACTGCTGGCCTGGCAAAAAGAGCAAGGCCGGCTGCGTTCCGAAGCGCTGGAGCGGGAGAATCGCGCGATGAAAATGCAGCGCACCTTCAACCGCTCAGGGATCCGCCCGCTGCATCAGAACTGTTCCTTTGATAACTACCGCGTCGAGTGCGAAGGACAGATGAACGCCCTCGCCCGCGCACGTCAGTATGTGGAAGAGTTCGATGGCAATATCGCCAGCTTTATCTTCTCCGGTAAACCGGGGACCGGCAAAAATCACCTGGCGGCAGCCATCTGCAACGAGCTGCTGCTGCGCGGGAAGTCGGTCTTAATCATCACCGTGGCCGATATTATGTCGGCGATGAAAGATACCTTTGGCAACCGGGAAACGAGCGAAGAGCAGTTACTGAGCGACCTCAGCAAAGTCGACCTGTTAGTGATTGATGAAATTGGTATGCAGACGGAGTCTCGCTATGAGAAGGTCATTATCAATCAGATAGTTGACCGTCGTTCTTCATCCAAACGGCCTACCGGGATGCTCACCAACAGTAATATGGAAGAGATGAACAAGCTGCTCGGCGAACGGGTAATGGACCGTATGCGGCTGGGGAACAGTCTGTGGGTTATCTTCAACTGGGAAAGTTACCGGCACCGCGTCACTGGCAAGGAGTATTAAGAGATTTCCGGACGATGACGGCGTTATACTAAAGCGATTATTCAGTCACGCTTATGAGTCCGTCTATGAAATCGTTTAAAAATGGCTTACTTGCCGCTTTTGCCGCCAGTGCATTTACCCTCGCCGGCGCTCACGCTGCCTCCTGGCAGGATTCTCTTAACAGCGCCGCCAGCCAGCTTAGCGGCAGCAGCACCCAGGCTGGCAGCGGCGGCATGTCCGTCTCCTCGCTAACCAGCCTGCTCAGCGGCAGCAGCCAGTCTCTGACCGCCAGCAGCATGAATAATGCGGCCGGGATCCTGTCATATTGCGCGCAACAGAAACTGGCCTCCGTGACCAGCGCCGATAACGTCAAAAACCAGGTGCTGGATAAACTGGGACTCAGCACGCCGGAAAAACAGAAACAAGACACCAACTATCTCGATGGCCTGCAGGGCTTGCTCAACAGTAATAACGGCCAGCAGCTGGACCTGAATACGCTTGGCAACAGCTCGCTGGCGAAACAGGTGAAAACCAAAGCCTGCGATCTGGTCTTAAAACAGGGCGTTAACTTCCTCTCCTGATACGTACTGCTCATGCCGCGTTTGTTGCCTTCGCGACGGCAGCGCGGCCTGAAACGGTTTTTTTACCCTTTTTCCCTCTCCGCTTCCCCGCCACACCCGATGCGACACCGATCAAAAAAGGCAACATCTAAACCAATTCTGAATAACTGCACAGTTTCATGACGCTAGAATTGCAGCAAGATGGCGCTGCAATTACAGTGTGGCGTGAAAAGTAATCTATTCTGCCAGCCGACAACTGGCGCTAATGAGGATGAGCTGTGTCAGAGTTGTTATCCATCGCCTTATTTTTAGCTTCGGTGGTGCTGTATGCCTGGAAAGCGGGTCGTAACACCTGGTGGTTTGCCGCCACGCTCACGGTGTTAGGTCTGTTCGTGGTGCTGAACATCACCCTCTACGCCAGCGACTACTTTACCGGCGACGGCATCAACGACGCGGTGCTCTATACCCTGACCAACAGCCTGACTGGCGCCGGGATCGGCAAATACATTCTGCCGGGCGTCGGGGTGGGCGTCGCGCTGGTTGCCGTCTTTGGCGCGCTGGGCTGGGTGCTGCGCCGCCGTCGGCATCATCCTCATCACGTCGGTTACAGCCTGGCGGCGCTGCTGCTGGCGCTGGCCTCAGTGGATGCCAGCCCAGCCTTCCATCAGATCAGCGAGCTGGTGAAATCGCAGTCACGGGAAGGTGACCCGGACTTTGCCGCATACTACAAAGAGCCGTCGAAGCGTATCGACAATCCACAGCTGAACCTGGTCTATATCTATGGCGAAAGCCTCGAGCGTACCTATTTTGATAACGACGCCTTTCCTAACCTCACCCCTGAGCTCGGCAAAATAAAAGATCAGGGCCTCGATTTCAGCAATACCATGCAGCTCCCGGGGACGGATTACACCATCGCCGGTATGGTCGCCTCGCAGTGCGGCATTCCGCTGTTCGCGCCGTTTGAAGGCAACGCCTCGGCCTCGGTCTCCAGCTTCTTTCCCCAGAATATCTGCCTTGGCGATATCCTGAAAAACTCCGGCTATGAAAACTATTTTGTGCAGGGAGCCAACCTGCGCTTTGCCGGCAAAGACGTGTTTCTCAAATCCCACGGCTTCGATCACCTGTACGGGGCGGAAGAGCTCAAAACTACGGTAGCGGATCCCGCCTATCGCAACGACTGGGGCTTCTATGACGACACCGTACTCGATGAGACGTGGAAAAAATTCGAAGAGCTGTCGCGCTCCGGTAAACGCTTCTCGCTGTTCGCCCTGACGGTGGATACCCACCACCCCGACGGCTTTATCTCGCGCACCTGCGAGCGTAAACGCTATGACGTGGACGGTAAGAAAAACCTCTCCTTCAGCGCCGTTAGCTGCAGCCAGGAACATATCGCCGCGCTGATAGAGAAGATTAAAGCCTCACCCTATTTCAAAAACACGGTCATCGTGGTCTCTTCCGATCACCTGGCCATGAAGAACAGCGCCTGGGATTACCTCAACAAGCACGATCGCAGCAATCTGTTCTTCGTCCTGCGCGGCGATAAACCGCAGCAGGAGACCCTGGCGGTGAAACGCAATACCATGGATAACGGCGCGACGGTGCTCGATATTCTCGGCGGCGATAACTATATCGGCCTCGGGCGCAGCAGCCTCTCCGGCCAGTCGCTCTCCGGTATTTTCATGAATATGAAAGAGAAGGTCCTGGCCTGGAAACCGGACGTGATCCGCCTGTGGAACTTCCCGAAAGAGATGAAAAACTTCACCATCGATTCGCAGAAGAACATGATCGCCTTCTCCGGCAGCCATTTCCGTCTGCCGCTACTGCTCAGGGTATCAAACCAGCGCGTTGAACCGCTGCCGGAGAGCGAATACTCCGCGCCGCTGCGCTTCCAGCTGGCCGATTTCGCGCCGCGGGATAATTTCGTCTGGGTCGATCGCTGCTATAAAATGGGGCAGCTGTGGGCGCCTGAACTCGCGCTCTCTACCGACTGGTGCGTCTCGCAGGGGCAGCTGGGCGGTGAGCAAAAGGTTCAGCACGTCGATAAGCCGCAGTGGCAAGGCAAAACCGCTTTCAGGGATACCCTTATCGATATGGAGCGCTATAAGGGGAACGTCGATACGCTAAAAGTCGTCGACAACGATATTCGCTACAAGGCCGACAGCTTCGTGTTTAACGTCGCCGGCGCCCCGGAAGAGGTCAAGCAGTTCAGCGGCATTTCGCGTCCCGAGTCCTGGGGTCGGTGGTCCAATGCCCAGCTGGGCAGCGACGTGAAGATTGAATATAAAGAGCCGCTACCGGAAAAATTTGATCTGGTGATCACCGCCAAAGCTTACGGCCCAAACGCCAATAAGCCGATCCCGGTGCGGGTAGGTGAAAGTGAGCAAGTGCTTACGCTGGCCAATGATGTGACCACTACGACGCTGCATTTCGACAACCCGTCGCGCAGCAACACCCTGACCATCACTCCGCCGGACCCGCAGTCCACCAACGAGGGCAATATCCTTGGTCACTCCCCACGTCAGCTGGGGATCGGCATGGTGGAGATCAAAGTGGTGAAAAGCGAAGGCTAAAACCATCCTGCCCGGCGGGTTTCCGCGCCGGGCAACGGTTGCCGTGGCAGGGCGTTAACCCTACAGCGGCTGTAGTTCATCAGCCGACAGTCCAGTGATTTTCTGAACCATCTCTTTGTCGAGGCCATTTTGTAACATACTGCCGGCAATGCGCAGCGCCTCGCGCCGGCTTCCTTCCTGCAAGCCCTCCTGGTGCCCTTCTTCCCGGCCTTCTAGTCGACCTTCCTGCCGACCTTCTTGCCGACCTTCCTGCTTAAGCTTTTGCGCGATAGACATCAGTGTCTCCTCATACTGTGGCAGACGGCGGGCCAGCCGGCGGAGAAACACGCCCGGCTCGGCCGTATTACCGTACTGCAGCATATAGTGAAACAGCATTCTCAACTGCCGACGGTTAGTGTATCCCAGCATCACAACGGCCGCCAACGACTCCGTTATGCCGCTGAGATCGCGCTGGCGAATATGTTTTTGCATCAGCTCCAGCAGGGCGACCCGCCGATGCTGCACGATGTCATCGTCCGGCATGACCGTGACGTCGATCAATGGAAACTGACTGCCGTAGAGCCTCTTCGCCAGCTGCGGGTCGGCAAATTCATCCAGCCAGTTGAGGGAAAAGGGGTATGGACTGGTCACACCGTGATAAAAAAGCATCGGCACCACCAACGGCAGCGTTTTGTGCCCGGCATCCAGATGGCGCTGCATTGCGGCAATCGCATAGCGCATCAGGCGAAACGCCATATGGTTATCCGGTGAGCTCTGATGCTCTATCACCACATAAACATACCCTGCACCGCAGGTAGTTTGCACCGACCAGAGGACGTCCGAATACCAGGCGCGCAGATCCTCATCGATAAAGCTCGCCGATTGCAGTCTCAGGGTAGCGAAATCGCACTGCTGGCGGATCGCTTCGGGAAGGTAGAGGGCGAGGAAATCATTCGCCGTCTCCGGGTGGCGAAGAAATCGTTTAAAGACCGCATCGTGCGGCGTCGAGGTCATCCGTTTTTTCATGGCCATCCGCTTGCCTGAAAGAGAAGGAAAGCCGGACTCTACCACCGGTTTTTACCCGAATGGATTTGACGATAATTTTCTGGGAAGCGCCTCGGAGAATAGCATGGCGGCCAGCCCGGCTGGCCGCCATCAACATGGCTTAGTAATCAAACTGACGGTAGTAACGGCGGATATTGAGGTCGTGGCCGGTATGGTGTTCAAAGTGGGCCGCCAGCCGATCCACCAGCAGGGTGGACACCACGCACGGCGCCATAATCCAGCGGAACGCGTCATCAATGCCGTTCAGCGGATAGTCGCGCGGGTCGATTACCACCAGATGGTCAGTTATCTTTTCGGCAAAGCGTTCGACGCGCTCGTCCAGCGCCCGGCATTTCCCCTCTCCTTTCACCAGAAACAGCGGGACCTCTTTTTCCAGCAGCTCCAGGGTGCCGTGGAAAAATTCAGCCGAGCTCACGGATTTCGTCCGCTTCCACTGCATCTCTTCGAGAATACACATTGAGAACAGGTAAACCTCGCCCCACATTTCCGCGCCGCCAATCCACATCATATAGTCGCAGTCGTGGTATTGTGCGGCAATGCTATCCGCCTGGAGATCGAACTGGCGTTTGGCCTGCAGAAGATTTTCCGGCAGTAATTCGAGCTGGCTGGCAAATCGCGCATAATTTTCAAACTCGCCGTGACGATAAATAACGCGGAAGAATAACCAGTACAGCAGCATATATTCATATTCCACACCGTTCTTGTGGCACATCGGAATATGCCAGCTGGCGGCGGCGGCCAATGGCGAGTCGGCATGACGGGTAATAGCCACCACGCGGATCCCCTGCGCCTTGCACCACTCGGCAATAGCCACCGACTCTTTGGTATCACCGGATTTAGATAACGTAACGACAACTGCATCTTTATTTAATTTTTTATGTCCGCGATGAATTAATTCGGCCGCCTGCTCAAGATATACCGGCACACTGGTTAATTCTTTGGCAAACTCATTAATGGCCATCATCGGTGCCAGAGAACCGCCTACCGAGGCAAAAAATAATGCGCTGCAGCCGCTGTCATAAATATCGTCGGCCACGATTTCAGCCTGTTTACGCGCAGCGATGATCTCGCGAGCACTGGTCAGGTACTCGTCCTGATTAAAACCCAACATAGTTTTCTCCTGAATATTCAGATTTTACTTTTTAATACGCGGTCAAAATCGTCAAAAATACGTTTAGCCAGATCGATGCCTTTCAGTCCGGCGGTATGCCAGGCCAGCATCTGGACGGGAACAATCAGCAACAGCGGCGCCAGGTGATGCTCGCACGGACAGTTTAGCGCCAGCGTCTGCGCATCCTCGTCATCGCTCAGCGTTAGCGTAAAAGCCCGGGCAATGGACGGCGCCATATAGTCCCGCAGCGCCCGGGTTCGCGCATCCGGCGCATCTTCAATAAACAGCATCACATGGCGGGCGTTGGCTTCCAGATAGGGACCGTGCATATAGGCTTCCAGCTCAAAGCCGCTGGAAGGCACGCGCACCGTTTCAGTAAATTTGGTTTCAAATTCCTTCGCCACGCCAACCAGCACACCGTAGCCGGTGGCGACAAAGCGCTCCCCGCTCCGCAGCGTTTCGCTATACCGGTCGATAAAGCGCGAGGTGCGGGCGATAACATCCGGGATCGCCGCAAGCAGCCGCTGGAATTCAGCGAGATAGTGCTGCTCCTCGACCTCGCTGACTTTCCCCTGCTGACGAGCAATGATCAGCGCTATCAGCAACAGATTCAGCACCGTCGCGCTAAAACCGCGGGTCACAAACCCTACGCTCTCGATCCCGGTATTGATATCCAGAACGCCATCGCAAGCGCGGGCTATCGGGCTTTGCGGGTCGGAGGTCAGGGCAAACACCGGCAGTCCTGAGGCCTGTACCTTACGCATCGCCTCCAGCGTTGACGCGCTTTTCCCGCTCTGTGAAATCGCCACCACCAGATCGGTATGCGGGTCGATCGCTTCGTAATGGGTAAAGTTGTACGGCTCTTTAATGTCAACCAGCACGCCGAAGCGTTGTTCAAAGAAATAGCGCGCGCACAGCGCGGCATTCAGCGACGATCCGGTCGCCAGCAGCAAAATTCGGCGTACCGGGTGCTGGCGGGCAAAGCTCTCAATCGCCGCCAGCTTTTGCCGGTAGCCACGCAGGATCTGCGCCAGGCAGGCCGGCTCTTCACTGATATAGGTCATCATTGTTGGTCGCATAGCTCACTCCCGTTAAAACAATCCGATCCACGAACCCAGAATGCCCACCAGCGCCATGCCGCCAATAATTGAGAGCGGTTTAACTTTCCGTCCCAGCAGCCAGTAGACGATGCCAAAACTCACCAGCGGCAGCATGCAGGGCAGAATGTCATTGATAATGTCCTGCACCTGAGTTTTGGCTTCTCCGGCACCAAAGGAGAGAGGGATGGTGATATCGATCATTGAGGCGGTCATCGCCCCGACCACCATCAGGCCGATAATCGACGCTCCGTAGGTCAGGCTCTCCATCATTCCGCTCTTCTGGATCCGCTGCAGGACCCCGGTTCCCAGCACGTAGCCCCAGCGGGTAAAGCACCAGCGCACCAGAATGTGCGGCACGTTAAACACCAGCAGAAACAGGATCGGCCCGAGGATGTTGCCCTTCAGCGCCAGGCTGGTGCCGATCCCGGTGGCGATCAGGCGCAGCGTTCCCCAGAAGAAAGAGTCCCCCAGCCCGGCCAGCGGCCCCATCAGCGAGGCTTTGACGTTATCAATCGCAGTGGCATCCATGTTTTTCTGCTGGCTGTTTTTCTCCTCCATCGCCGTGGTGATCCCCAGCAGCAGGGTGACGATATGCGGCGTGGTATTGAAAAACACCAGATGACGTTTCAGCGCCCTGGCTAGCTCCTCTTTGCGCGGATAGAGCTTTTTCAGCACCGGAATCAGCGCGTAAACAAAGGCGAGATTCATCTGCCGCTCATAGTTCCACGAGAACTCCATCTGGAAGGAGCGCCAGAACACCCGGCGTAAATCTCGTGGCGTAATCCGGGTTTCTTCCTGCTCCTGCGGTTGCAGGGTCTCTTCAGAAATCGTCTTCGTCGTCATCGCTGACTCCTTGTTCTGTCGTCGTACGAGGTGAATTCAACGCGGTGACGTTAACCATGACCACCGCCACGATGGCGCCGAGAATGGCGATGCCGGTCACCGGGATTTTCAAATAAGCCATTAGCACAAAGCCGAGGAAAAAGTACGGCGCAACTTTCTTGTTAATCAGCAACCTGGCAAGCATCGCGAAGCCGAGCGCCGGGATCATGCCGGTGGCGACGCTGAGCCCGTGTTTGATAAATTCCGGGATGGTATCGAGCAGGGATTTCACCGCGTTGCTGCCCACCAGGAATGAAACGGTCACCACCGTGGCCAGCATCAGCGACAGCCCGAAGCCGGCAATCAGATGCATCCGCTCAATGCCCCGCGTATCCGCCCGTTCCGCATACCCGTCCGCCTTCTGGCTGAGCATCGGGATAAACATCCCCAGATAAACGTTTTTCAGGATCAGGGTCAGGGTGGCGATAGGCAGGCCGAGCAACAGCGCCGTTTCCGTGCCCGCACCGGAGGTGATGGCGAACGCCACGCCGAGAATACCGCCCGTCACCACGTCGGGCGGGATCGAGGCACCAACGGAGAAAGAACCGATAAACGCCAGCTCCAGCGTCGCGCCCATAATGACGCCGGTCTGTACATCCCCCAGCACCAGTCCGGTCAGCAGCCCGGTGACGATAGGCCGGGAAATCAGCGACGTCCCTAAGGCATATTCCGATTGCGCGATAAACGCCACCAGACCCAGTAAGAGAGCCTCTACCATAATCTGTCCTCCGGAATTACACGCATTCCGTAAAAAGCTGTTTGCGATCGTTCGGGACCTGGCGAATCTCCACCTCGACGCCCTTCCCCACCAGTTGTTGTAGCTGCTCTATTTCTGTCGGCAGTAAATTAATCGCCTTAGAGATATTTTTACTGCCCTCTTTAGCCTTAATTCCGCCGAGATTTATGCTTTTTATTTCCCCGATAGCGCTGGCAATACGCCAGGCGTCATTGACCGATTCCACGACAATAAATAAATTATATTTATCGGTCACCCCACTTTTTATCGCCTCAATAGCATCATTGATATTTTTAATCACCAGTTTTACCGAGGGCGGTTTGGCAAGCTTAATGGTGGTTTTCCGCAGTTCATCTTCAGGGACACTGTCGTTGGCGATCAAAATGCAATCGGCGCCGACATATTGGGTCCAGGAAAAGGCCACCTGGCCGTGAAGTAATCGATGGTCTACCCTTAATAACGTAATCATCATGCTTCCTCATTTCAGAAGTCTTTATCCATAGTCATCGCACTGGCAATCGTTTGATTGCAGTACTGAATGCTCTCTTTGGCGCTGGTTAATGCTTCAGTAATTAATTTTTCAGTATTCTCTTCCGCTGCGGAAATCAGCAAGTCAATAATTAACGGCAGATTTAAACCGGATAATAAATGGAAGTGTGGGCGTGATAAAAAACGCACAAACTCGTTATTCACGCTACCGGCAAAAATATCCGTAATCACTATCAGCTCATCCTGCGCCGGGAAACGCGCCAGTAGCGCCTCCACCTGCTGCGTGAGATCGGACTCCTCTTCTACATAGGCGCACAGGGTATGAATATCCGGCTGTTTACCGAGGATTAGCTCCACGGAGTTCAGCAAACCGTTAGCAAAGGTGCCATGGCTGGCAAAAATATAGTGTCGTTTCATCCTTACCTCGAAAGCGCATTCCACTGCTTTCTTAATTGCAACCGGCGTGCCAGAAACAGTGGCGCGCTGGTTGGCGCAAAGACGAACGGACTGAGGGAACTAAAACTCTTGATCCTCCTGAATAAATTCCGTTTCCCGCGTCAGGATATCATGAATGTAGCAGAGCTCGACGACGGGGATTTTGACACTATACCCGCTCTCTATGACACTAAAAGCCTCGCGGAGCGTCGCCAGCTCGCTCTGCGGACACTGCCTTCCGGAATAATGGGATGGCGACGCGTTGCGGATCAGGCGCTCTATCAGACAGCTGATATGCACATACAGCGCCACCTTGCGATCGTTGGGCACGTCGCAGCCGGCCAGATGCTCATAGCGCAGTAAAAACTGCTCGACCTGATTGATGACCTTTGCGGTATCGAGGATCGTCACCGACTCGATCACCCGGCGCAGCGAGAAATTTTTCAGGATCAGGTTATTGATCTCGCTGACTTGTTCAGAGGAGGCCAGCTCGCCGAAGATACGCATCAGCGGGCGGCTGCCCTGGCCGGAAATCAGCGAATCCAGCGAGATCCACGGCAGATCGGCAAGCTGCGGATCCAGGGTACCGACGATCGCCAGCACCTCATAGCGGCTGAGCATCGGTTGCCGCCGCGCGGGATCGGCGAGCGTTTCCACATCACAGGCCACAATATCGATCCCCAGCGCTTCAGGAATGCTGGCTTTTAACAGCGCCGACAGATTCGCTGCCGCGCCCAGACCGGTGGCGCAGGTCGTAAGAATCGCCCGCGGTTTATCGGTTTGCGGGTAATAGAGCTGGTGCTCAACCGCAAGGTCATCGCCGATGTCGCGGACGATATCTTCCAGCATAACGCCCTGCAAAATGCGCTCCCCAACGTACATCGCCATCCCGGTCGAGACGTTATTAATTATCGCCATCGGCGTACTCAGCCGACGATTAAAATGGCGATGAATGGCGTTCAGCGATCCCATATCGACCAGAATGATCAACCCTGACGCCAGGGCGTGGCTCTCAATATAGGCCATCACCTGGTTAGCAATAGCCTCCGGTGTCACGTCGAGCGGCATATCGAATGACTCAAACAGCTGGCTTTTCAGCAACCGGTTCGCCACGTTGGCGATGCTGCTGGCGGTGGCGTAACCGTGGGCGAGGATAATTGCCCGGGTCACCTGCTGCTGGCTGATGGCGCCATTTTTATGTAACCACAGCACCAGCAGCAGCAGGTCAATGCGCCGGGGTTCAATGTCCAGCTTCAGCGCCAGCGCAGCGAGGATCTCTTCGCAAAAGCGATACAGCAGCGGATATTTCTGCGCCAGAAAATCCTCCAGCAGACGGCTTTTCTCGTTGCTCATCGTGGACGGCCCCTGCCGGGAACGATGTATCAGGTAGTGGCTTAAAGCGTAGATACAGTTGCCGTTAAACTGGATATTGAAGCGCTTTTCAAGGCGATAAAACTCCTCCCGCACCTGATGCGTTATCAGTAGCAGCATATGCGAACTATTGGCATCGTGATTATCGAAAATCAGTCGATCGAAGAGGGTTTCAATCTCCTCGCCCATGCTTTTTTGCGCCTCTTCCCAGAGCGTTTTTTTACTCTGCACCGCCTCATACAGCGCGAGAACGCGGCACTGAGTATCATAAATCAGCCCCTGAATCGGGTCGCGCGCGCGCAACAGCCAGACCAGGCTGGTCTGCGGCTCGATAAGCAGCGGCTCCTGCTGGCCCATCGCTTCACTGAGCGCTGGCGTCGCAGCCATGATATTTTCCGGCAGATCGTGCAGCGTCACGGTAAGCATCTCGCTGCCCGGACACCTGGCCCAGGCCGACGCCACGGTGTATTTCACCACATTCTTCAGCTCACCGACGTTACCGCGATAAACATAGTGCGTCAGCACCTGTAGCAGCCGGGGCGTCAGCTGCAGCCGGGTAGCCAACGTGCGCGCCTCCTGCCAGAAAAACTGCAGCGTGAGCGCGTCTTTTTCGTGGCGGCTGCGGGTCTGTAAATCAGGCAGGCTAACGAGGATCGGGATACGACGAATAAAGGTGGTCAGAAACGTGCTGTGAATATCTTCGGTGGTGGCAAACACCAGCCTCAGCGAAATCGGCATCCCCTGCGCCGTTTCCCCCACCCGATAGATCTCCTTACGGTCCAGCCAGGTGAACAGCTTCTCCTGCCCCTGCGCATCCAGGCGGTGGACTTCGTCGAGAAACAGCACGCCGCCGTTTGCCGCTTCAAACGCCCCGGCTTTATCGCTCTGCGCGCCGGTAAACGCGCCTTTGACGTAACCAAACAGGTTGGCGGCCAACAGCTCCGGGTTGCTGGCATACTGGGCGCAGTTAAAGCTGACAAAAGGCGCATCGGGCGGCAGCAGCCCCTGGGCGATAGCAAACTCATGCATCAGCTCCGCCATATAGCTCTTGCCAGTTCCGCTGTCGCCAACGATCAGCAGCGGAAGCCCACCGTTGGGATAAAACAGCGCGGTTTTCATCTGTTCGATAGGCTTGCGCAGGCTACCGTCATGGCCGGTCAGCAATGAGAAATGATCCGCCTGCTCCGGCTGCCGGTCGCTCTCTGCGAGCAGCTCCGCCATGCTGGCGTACTCGCTGCGGGAAAGAGGGAAGAACTGCTGGCAGAAGGCGGCCTTATGCAGGAAATAGACTGGTCGAGTATTGATCTTCACCAGCACATCCTGGGCCACCAACTGATTGAGATAGTGGCTGGCGGTATTTCTTTGCATCGCGAAACGCTGAGCCAGGTAGCCAGCGGTGAAGACCTCGCTCAGGTTATCCGGATCAAAAAAATCGGTCTGATTTTGCAGAAAAGCCAACAGTTCCGTTTTACGCATCGCATCCCCCATCATTGCCATTACGAAGGGATATGATGCGGCAAAAGAGAGGCTTATCGACGGCCCGTGCTGTTTTTTGCGGTCCAGCGCACACTCCCGGCTAAGCCGACTTCGCGTCGGCCAGATCCATCGTCATTTCATACTGCTGCAGCGATAGCGGCGCATATCCCGCCGCGGCAAACAGCGGCGTAAACGTTTCCGGGACCGTCACCGAAGTCCCCACACCCGGGAACTGCTGCGCCAGCGTCACCAGCAGCTCACGCGCCAGCCCCTGACGGCGGGCGGCGGGCTCCACCCACAAAAATTGCAGTACAGGCCGTGAGCCCGCCGTTGTTAGAACCGCGAAGGCGCGCTGTTCCAGCGTCACGACCTGACATGGCAGGGTGGCGAAGGTGAGCGGATCCAGCAGCCAGGGGAGCTGACTGTTACTCTCGTCAATGGCGCGCCGTAGCAGGGCCAGGGTGGGATAAAGCTGTAATACGCCCGCTACCGGAGCCAGAGGTTCATTGCTCAGGTAGCCGCAGAGCCCGTAGCGTCGCGTAAAGCCCAGCGTCTGATATAGCGCGACGGCCGCATGGTTATCGCGGATCACCTCCAGAGATACCGTCTCAACCCCCTGCTGTTGCAGGAGCATTAGCAGATCTTGCATCAGTTCCCGGCCCAGGCCTTTGCCGCGCCAGGCCGGGCGCAGGGCAAAGGCCGCCAGGCGAGCGGCACTTCCCCGGCGGGCGACAATCGCGATCGCCGCCGGTTCATCTCCGGCCAGCCAGACGCGGGAATCGATCAGGCTCATCCCCTCGGCGCTGAAACGCTGTACAAATCCCGCCACCGACTGGGTAACAGGCACCAGATAGGCTTCAAAACAGGCGTTGAGAATATCCGTTAACTGCACGCTGCTGAACTGCGTGGCGGGAACGGCGGTCAGCTCCATACTTTTCTCCCGAAGGCTGCTATGCTGAGGTGATGAAAACTAACACTATAACTGCCGGTGCCGTATTACGCCTGACTCAGGAGAGCGATATCGCCCTTCTGCCCACCATTGAACGTTCTGCCGCCCAGGCATTTCGCCAGATCCCCTCTCTCGCCTGGCTGGCGGACAGCGAGGTGATTAGCGTTGCGCGTCATCATGATTATCTGGAAACAGAGCATAGCCTGCTGGCGGAAGCCGCCGGGCAGCCGATTGGCTTTATTCTGACCGAACCGCTCGACGATGCGTTATTTATCGTCGAAGTCGCCGTCCATCAGGACTGGCAGCATCAGGGCATCGGCCGGATGCTGCTGAAGCAGGTTATTGAGGGCGCACAGCAGATGGGCTACCCGGCGGTAACCCTCACCACCTTCCGCGAGGTGCCGTGGAATGCGCCGTTTTATACCCGTCTGGGATTCACCATGCTCGATGAGCTGACCCTGCCTGCCGGACTGGCGGCAAAAAGGGAACAGGAGACCCGGCACGGCCTGCCGCCCGAGTCGCGCTGCGCCATGCGCCTGTCGCTCTGATGGTCGGCCCGCCGCGCTCCGCGCTTTACTATGGCCGCAAGGCGCAAATCTCATCATGCAATGAACGGCTGATGGTAACCCCCTGCTGCTCACTCTGCTGACGGCAGGCGAAACGCCGCTCGCCCGGCAGTCGCGCCCCCTGATCCTGCATCGCATTGAACAGCGTTTCGGCGCGCGCCAGCTGCTCTTGTGCCTGTGCGCCGAGAAAGCGCTGCGGATCCAGCGCCAGGATCAGCTCGCCGCCGTAGGGGAGCCCACCCGCGCCGTTATCCCACGCCAGCGATTCGGCGCTGGTCATATCGCCGATAAGCGGCCCGGCCAGCAGCTCAACCATTGCCGCCAGCGCCGAGCCCTTATGGCCGCCAAAGGTTAACATCGCGCCGTTCAGCACCTCTGCAGCATCGGTCGTTGGCTGTCCCTGACTGTCGATTCCCCACCCTTCAGGTAGCGCTTTGCCGGCGCGCTGATGCAGCTGGATCTCGCCGCGCGCCGCGGCGCTGGTCGCCATATCAACAATAAACGGCGGCTTATCCCGCCGCGGCCAGCCAAAGGCGATAGGGTTGGTGCCGAACAGCGGACGCGTGCCGCCCGCCGGGGCGACCCAGGCGTGGCTTGGCGTGCAGGCCAGCCCCACCAGCCCTGCCTCGGTCAACGGCTCAATATCGGCAAACAGCGCGGAAAAATGGACGCAGCGGTTAATCGCCAGCGCCGCAATGCCGTTTTGCCGCGCCTTCTCCAGCAGCAGCGGCAGCGCGCGCTCGTAGGCCAGCAGTGAAAAGGCGCCGCCGGCGTCCGCCCGCGCAATCGCCGGCGCCTGGTCATGGATCTGCGGCTCGGCATCGGGCGATACTTTACCTTTGCGCAGGGTATCGACAATGCCCAACAGCCGCCACAGGCCGTGGGAAGCGCAGCCATCGCGTTCCCCGGCGGTCACATTGCGGGCAATCGCCGCCGCGTGGTCGGCGCTAAATCCATTGGCGCTGAGTACCTCCAGCGCCAGGTCATAAGCTTCAGGTAACGATAGAGTTACCGACTCCATACTGTTCCCCTTTACTCTTCTTCGTCTCCGCTAAAGTTAGCCTGCGGCAGGCAGCTGCGCGCGCCCCAGTAGTAAATCCCCAACGACATCGCCGCCACCAGCACCGTATCCCAGGGGTGACCTATCACATTAAGCCCGCCGAAGCTGCCCAGCCAGGAAAAGAGGATAATCAACGCATAAAACACGATCAGCCACAGCGAAGACTTCACCTGCTGCGCCAGGCTCACGGTATGTTCCGGCACCTTACCTTTGCACATCACGTAGACGACAAACATCACGATTTGCAGCCCCAACAGCCACGAGAGCGTATTCCAGCCTGACCAGTAGACAATCAGCGCCGAGATCATAAACGATACCGGGCCGATGATGCCGAAGGCGCGCACGCGGAACGGCCGCGGCAGATCCGGCGCGTTGCGGCGCAGCCCGGCAGCGGTCACCGGAGCGATGGCGTAGCTCAGCACCAGGGCCGCCGACACCACGCTAATCAGCTGTTCCCAGGAGGGGAACGGCAGCGTCCAGAAGATTGAAAGCCCGAAGGTCAGCCACAGCGCCGGACGCGGAATCCCGGACGCTTTATCGATATGGGTAAAGGCTTTAAAGAAAGTACCCGCCTTCGCCCAGCCGTAGATCACCCGCGGCGTCGCGTTCATATAGATATTGCCGGTGCCGCTCGGGGAGATGATCGCATCGCTTATCACCATAAAGGCCAGCCAGCCCATGCCGAGGGTAATGGCAATATCGCGATACGGCAGCGAAAACTGTTTGCTCACCTCGGCCCAACCGCCGTTCAGCATTTCGGTGGGGATACTGCCAAGGAACGCCAGTTGCAGCAGCACGTAGATAATCGTCGACAGCACCACTGATAAAATCAACGCAATAGGGATAGTCCGCTGCGGCTTTTGTACTTCGCTGGCCACCGAGATAATCGGCGTCAGTCCCAGATAAGCGAAGATAATTCCGCCCGCGCTGATCGCCGCTTCCACCCCGGACATGCCGAATGGCGCAATCCCCTGCGCGTGCAGGTTCTCCGGTTTAAAGAAGGCGAACAGCGTCACCACCACCAGCAGCGGCACCAAAAACTTGAGCACGCTGATGAAGTTGTTCGATCGGGCGAAGGTCTTAACGCTGTAGTAGTTAAGCGCGAAGAAGAAACAGAGCAGCAGGAACTGCACCACCCACCCCAGCAGCGTCGGCGAACTGGAGCCCGGTTGGGTCAGCGCCGGAAACCAGGCGGCGGCATATTGCCGGGCGGCGACAATTTCAATCGAGATCAGGCTGGAGAAAGCGATCAGGGTGATGAACCCCAGCAGATAGCCCATCAGCTCACCGTGGGAAAAGACCGGGTAGCGAATAATGCCGCCGGCGCGCGGCAGCGCCGCCCCCAGCTCGCAGTAGACAATCCCCAGCAGCAATACTGCAAAGCCGCCGATCACCCACGATGCGATCCCGGCCGGACCGGCGATGGAGGCCACGTGGCTGGCGGCGAATAACCATCCGGAGCCGAATATCGCCCCCAGGCCGATAAAGGTGAGATCGGTCAGGGTCAGCTGTTTTTTAAACTTACCCGACTCAGCAACGCGGGTTTGACTGTTATGCGTAGTGTGAATGGTCATGGTGATGCCCTTGCGTCAATGAGAGGAGGAAATCGCTTCCCGGGTCCACTGGCCGTTGACCAGGCGCAGCAGGTTCAAAGGGTTCGCATCCTGCAGCGCCGGCGGTAACAGGGCAGCCGGCGCGTTCTGCAGACAGACCGGGCGCAGAAAACGCTCAATCGCCCGGCTGCCGACCGAGGTCCCGCGTGCGTCGGTGGTCGCCGGCCACGGGCCGCCGTGGACCATCGCATCGCACACTTCCACGCCGGTGGGATACCCGTTAAACAGCACCCGTCCGGCCTTCTCACAAAGCAGCGGTAGAAGACTCGCCGCCAGCGGGCCATCATCCGCCTCGGCATGCAGCGTCGCGGTGAGCTGACCCTGCAGCGCTTTCACCACCGCCTGCAGCTGGGCCACGTCGTCCACTTCCACCAGTAGCGATAACGGGCCGAAAACTTCGGTCTGCAGCAGCGTATCCTGCGCCAGCAGATCTTCGACCTGAGCCTGCCACAGCTGGGTCTGCGCCTGCCCGGCGCCGGCGGCGATGCCGCTCGCCAACTTCTCGATACGCGGGTGCGCCGCAAGCGCCGCCACGCCCTGACGGTAGTACTGAAGGATCGGCGCATTGAGCAACACCTGCGGCGTGGAGCCCGCTACCGCCGCGCACAGCGCCGACTTAAAGCGTTCCAGCCCGGCGCCGCGCAGCGCCAGAATCAGCCCCGGACGGGTACAGAACTGGCCACCGCCGAGGGTGAATGACGCCACCAGCTCGTTTGCCAGCGCCTCGGCCCGCGTCTGCAGCGCCTGCGGCAGAATAATCAATGGGTTAATCGCCGACATTTCAGCAAACAGCGGAATTGGCTGCGGTCGCTGCTGCGCCAGCTGATACAGCGCCTTACCGCCGGCCAACGAACCGGTAAAGCCAACGGCCTGAATCGCCGGATGACGGACCAATTCGGCGCCGATATCGGTCCCGAAAATCATATTGAATACGCCGCCGGGTAAACCGCACCGTACCACCGCCCTGACGATCGCCTCGGCGGTCAGCTCGGCGGTGGCCATATGGCCCGGATGGGCCTTCACCACCACCGGGCAGCCAGCCGCCAGCGCCGAGGCGGTATCGCCGCCAGCGGTAGAAAAGGCCAACGGAAAGTTGCTGGCGCCAAACACCGCCACCGGCCCTAACGCCTGCTGATACTGGCGCAGGTCCGGGCGCGGCAGCGGCTGACGGTCGGCTAAGGCGGTATCAATACGGGCGGCGAAGGTATCACCGCGCAGGATCACGCCAGCAAACATCCGCAACTGGCCGCTGGTGCGCGCCCGCTCTCCCTGTAGCCGCGCCAGCGGCAGCGCGGTCTCCTGCCCGGCGATAGCAAAAAACGGCTCGCCCAGCGCGTCCAGTTCATCGGCAATCGCGCAGAGAAAGTGCGCCCGCTGCTGCGGCGTGGTTTGTGAATAGACGGCAAAGGCCTGCTGCGCGGCTTCTGCGGCCAGTGCGGCTTCCTCACGGGAAGCCGGATAAAAGCGGTGGCCGGTGGCTTCGCCGTCCACCGCCCGCAGGCTCAATAGCGTCGCCTCACCGCTGGCAATACGGCGTCCGGCGATAAACTGCCGTCCCGCCATGGTCTGAGATGCATTCATAGTGACTCCTGTGCTCAGAGGCCGACATCCGGCAGCGTCGGACGAGTGGCCAGCGCCTGTTCAACGATCGCCACCACCTGCTGGCGCGTTTCGCCTTCCAGCGCCAGACGCGGCGGACGGGTAATGGCGCTGCCGCGGCCCAGCAACTCTTCACACAGCTTGATGCACTGCACCAGATCCGGACGCGCATCGAGATGCAGCAGCGGCATGAACCAGCGGTACAGCGCCATCGCCTCTTCGTAACGCTGCTGGCGGGCGAGACGGAATAACGTTTCCCCTTCGCGCGGGAAGGCGTTGGACATTCCGGAGATCCAGCCTTCCGCGCCGACGGCGATGCTTTCCACCACCACGTCATCCAGCCCGGCAAACAGCACGAAGCGGTCGCCAACGGTGTTACGCAGGTCGATAAAGCGGCGGGTATCGCCGGAGGAGTCTTTAAAGCAGACGATGTTCTCGCAGTCGGTCAGGGTGGCGAGAATGTCCGGCGTCACGTCGTTTTTGTAAATCGGCGGGTTGTTGTAGACCATAATCGGCAGGTCGGTAGCGCTCGCCACGCTGCGGAAGTGGGCCGCGGTTTCATGCGGTTTTGAGGAGTAGACCAGCGCCGGCATCACCATGATCCCGTCGACGCCGACGCGCTCCGCCTCTTTCGCCATTTTCTGGGCGAAGGCGGTAGTGAACTCGGCCACCCCGGCGATGACCGGAATTTTGCCGCCGGCGGCATCCTTCGCCACCTCGATAATCTGTAGTTTTTCATCGGTGCTCAGCGAGGTGTTTTCACCCACGCTGCCGCATACCACCAGCCCGGAAACGCCATCTTTCACCAGGTTTTTCATCACCGCGTGAGTGGCGTCTAAATCGAGGGAGTAATCGCTACGAAACTGCGTGCTGACCGCCGGGAATACGCCGCTCCAGTGAATCGCTTTTTTGCTCATGCTCGGTTCCTTGTCGTCATTTTGTTAAGTCGAAGTGAATGAATGGTGAATATTCACTGACAGATTGACGTGTCGCGGAACCGGCGGCTTGTCGGTTTTCCCTCAATACGATGACGAAATTAGCACAGTCGGCAAAAGTGTGAGCCAGCGTTTATCCGAGCAGCGTGAGGCGAAAATCGCGCGGCGTCGAGCCGGTCATCGCCTTGAACTGGCGGCTAAAGGCGCTGTGATCGGTATACCCGCACTGCAGGGCGATATCGGTAATCGGCGTATCGCCAGCCAGCAGTTCGGTCGCTTTTTCCAGCCGCACTTTGTGGATCATCTGCCGCGGAGTGAGATGAAAGATCCGTTTGCAGTAGCGTTCGATCTGCGCAATCGACATCCCGCTTAAGGCGGTTAACTCTTCCATGGCGATCGGCCGGTGATAATGGCGGCGGATATGATCGTCGACGATCGCCAGCCGCTGCCACGCCGGATGGCGGGCATGAGCCTCCTGCAGATCGTGCGAGATCCCGGCCATGCCGATCACCTGCCCGCGGACATCGCGCAGCGCCAGTTTCTGCGTCAGGCACCAGCCGCGCTCGCGGCCATTGTAGAGATGCATTTCCAGCTGATCGCGCAGGGTCACACCTTCGCGCAACACCCGCAGATCCTGTTCGGTATAACCCTGACCCAGCGCGGAAGGAAAGACATCGGCGGAGGTTTTGCCCAGCAGCGAGGAGACGCTTTTGAAACCACAGCGGCGGGCCAGCGTCAGGTTCGCCAGCAGATAGCGCGCCTGACGATCTTTGATAAAAAAGACCACATTAGGAATGGCATTGAGCAGGGGCGCAATCAGCGCCAGCGCATTCAGCAGCGCTGGCATATTTTCCGGCCGCTGGCGCGCCAGCCCTTCGCAGATCTGGCTCAGCTCATCGACGGCCAGCTCAGGTTGGTTAACCGCGCGCGGCGGCGCCGCATCAGAAACACCGATCATAAGGCCTCCTCATGGTAAGTGACCGAAGGATATTTATTCACTTTCCGTTAACACCTCAAGCAGCATCCCTCGGTTTTGCGATCCTGGATCCGCTTTACGCCTTCCCCTGATTTAGCCACTGGCGCAATGGTCACTTTCGGTTTACCACAGCATTAAGCAAATGATTAATAAGAAATAACTATGTGAAATAGAAATATGCCGCGCGCATGACTGTGCAGATTTCGTCATTTTCTCTGACGAAAGCGCTCAAGCAGGTCGGGAAAGGTTGCGCCAGCATGATGAAACATGTTGTTAACTTCCGGAGAGCCTGATGACCGCGCCACGCCCCCCTGTTACGTTGAGAGCTATTGATTCACATACCGGCGGCGAACCGACCCGCCTGATCGTTGACGGATTCCCCGATCTCGGCGGCGGCAGCATGGCGAAGCGCCGCGACCGCTTCGCCCGCGACTTTGACCATTGGCGTCAGGCGGCCATTCTCGAACCGCGCGGTAATGACGTACTGGTCGGCGCGCTGCTGTGCAAACCGGTCTCGGCGGCGGCTACCGCTGGCGTGATTTTCTTCAACAATGCCGGTTTTCTGAATATGTGCGGCCACGGCACAATCGGGCTTATCGCCTCGCTGGCCTGGCTTGGGCGTATCCAGCCCGGCGTACATCTGATTGAAACACCGGTCGGCGACGTAAGCGCTACGTTGCACGACGATGGCAGCGTATCGGTGCAAAACGTCCCGGCCCGCCGCTGGAAAAAACAGATCCGCGTTGAGACCGCGCATGGTCCCGTCATCGGCGATATTGCCTGGGGCGGCAACTGGTTTTTCCTGATTAACGACCACCCGTTCGCCATTACCCCCGAACATATTCCACAGCTCACCGCCTACGCCTGGGCAGTGCGCGAGGGGCTGGAAGCCGCGGGGATCCGCGGCGACGACGGCGGCGTTATCGACCATATCGAACTCTTCGCCGATGACGATACCGCCGACAGCCGCAACTTCGTACTCTGTCCGGGAAAGGCCTGGGATCGCTCGCCGTGCGGTACCGGCACCAGCGCCAAGCTGGCCTGCCTGGCGCAGGATGGCAAGCTGCAGCCGGGGGAAATCTGGCGTCAGGCCAGCATCATCGGCAGCCAGTTTACCGCCAGCTACCAGCGCACCGCGGAAGGCATCATCCCAACGATCCGCGGCGAAGCCTGGGTGTGTGGAGACAACCAGTTGATCCTCAACCCTGACGATCCCTTCTGCTGGGGGATCGCGCCGTGAAGCAGTGCGACGTCATCGTGATCGGCGCCGGGATCATCGGCGCCGCCTGCGCGTGGCAGCTGGCGAAGCGGGGGCAGAGCGTGACGCTTATCGATGACGGTCAGCCCGGCGCGACGGCGGCCGGTATGGGCCATCTGGTGTGCATGGATGACGACCCCGCCGAGCTTGCCTTGTCGGCATGGTCGCTGGAACGCTGGCGCGCTATCACGCCACGGATGCCCGACCATTGCGCCTGGCGCGGCTGCGGCACGCTGTGGCTGGCGGAAAGCGAAGAAGAGATGGCCGTGGCTGGCGACAAACAGCGGCGGCTGGCCAGCTATCAGGTGCCCAGCGAACGCCAGACCCCGCAGCAGATCGCCGGACGCGAGCCGCTGCTGCGCGGCGGGCTGGCGGGCGGCCTGTGGGTGCCAGGCGATGGTATCGTCTACGCGCCAAACGTCGCCCGCTGGCTGATGGCCGATGCCGGAGACCATCTCACCTGCCTGCACGACAGCGCGCAGGCGATTACCGAACCGCAGGTGCTGCTCGCCAGCGGCAAACGGCTACAGGCGCGGGCCATCGTGGTGGCCTGCGGACTTGAAGCCAACGCGCTGTTAGCGGAAAACTGGCTGCGACCGAAAAAAGGCCAACTGGCGATTACCGATCGCTACCGGCCGCGGGTGCATCACCAGCTGGTTGAGCTGGGTTACGGCGCCAGCGCCCATGGCGGCGGCACCTCGGTGGCGTTTAACCTTCAGCCGCGGCCAACCGGCCAGCTGCTGATTGGCTCTTCGCGTCAGTTTGATAACCGTGAGCGCGAGTTGGATCTGCCCTTGCTGGCGCAGATGCTCGATCGCGCCCGCCATTTCGTGCCGGCGCTGGCGACGTTGAATATCATCCGCTGCTGGAGCGGCCTGCGCGCCGCCTCGCAGGATGGCAACCCGCTGATCGGCCCGCACCCCACCCGCCGTGGTTTATGGCTGGCGCTGGGCCATGAAGGGCTGGGCGTCACCACCGCTCCGGCCACAGCTGAACTGCTGGCGGCGCAGATCCTCGATGAACGCTGCCCAGTGGCGCCCGACGCCTGGCTCCCGGCCCGTTTGTGTCAACAGGAGGCGATTGCATGAAGGCCACTCTCACTATCACCATTGATGGCGAAGCGCTGACGGTGCCGGAAGGCATTAGCGTGGCGGCGGCGCTGGCGTTGACCGGCGACCTCACCACCCGCCAGGCGGTTAACGGCGATCTCCGCGCGCCGTTTTGCGGCATGGGCGTCTGCCAGGAGTGCCGGGTCACCGTCGATGGCCTACGGGTGCTGGCCTGCCAGACCCTGTGCCGGGCCGGTATGCAAATAGAAAGGAGCCACGATGAACACGCTGCGCTGTGACATTTTAATCCTCGGCGCCGGCCCCGCCGGCATGGCGGCCGCGCTCTCCGCCGCCGCCTGCGATAAACAGGTGATTATTCTCGACGATAATCCCGCCCCTGGCGGGCAAATCTGGCGGGCCGGTCCGCAGGCGACGCAGCCCGCCCTGGCCCGGCGCTACCGCGACGCCATCGCCGCATCTGCCGCCATCCGGGTAGTGAACGGCGCGCGGCTGATTGCCCGCCCCTCCGCGCACAGCGTGCTGTTTGAAACCGCTGACGGCGGCGGCGTGGTTTGCTGGCAGAAACTGATCCTCTGCTGCGGCGCGCGCGAGCTGTCGCTGCCCTTTCCCGGCTGGACCTTACCCGGCGTGACCGGCGCGGGCGGCCTGCAGGCGCAAATCAAACAGGGCCTGTCGCTGAAAGGAGAAAAGGTGGTGATTGCCGGCAGCGGTCCGCTACTGCTGGCGGTGGCGGATACGGTGAACAAGGCCGGAGGCGACGTGACGAATATCATTGAGCAAGCGCCGCTCCCGGCGCTACTGCGCTTCGCCAGCGGGCTGTGGCGCTGGCCGCAGAAGCTGCGCCAGTTAGCGACGCTGGCCCCGAAAGGCTATCTGAGCGGCGCGCAGGCGATCCGCGCTCACGGCGCAACGCGGCTGGAAGCCGTTACGCTTCGCCAGCGCGGCGTCGAGCGAACTATCGCCTGCGATCGGCTGGCTATCGGCTACGGGCTGATACCCAATATCGAGACGGGGCTGCTGTTTGGCTGCGCCACGGCACAGGAGGCGATCCAGGTTAACCGCTGGCAGCAGACCAGCGTCACGGATATCTATGCCGCCGGCGAGTGCACCGGTTTCGGCGGTAGCGAGCTGGCGCTGGCGGAGGGCGAAATCGCCGGGTATGCCGCCGCCGGGGCCAGCCAGCAAGCGCAGGCGTTATTTACCCGCCGCGCCCGCTGGCAGCGTTTCGCCGAAGCAATCAACCGTACCTTCCGGCTGACGGAATCCTTGAAAGACGCCGCAACGCCGGAGAGCCTGCTGTGCCGCTGCGAGGATGTACGCTGCGGCGATGTGGCGGCCGCCGGAGGCTGGCTGCAGGCCAAACTGACCCAGCGCTGCGGAATGGGCGCCTGTCAGGGGCGTACCTGCGCCGCCAGCGCCCGCTGGTTGTACGGCTGGCCGCTGCCGCAGCCAAGAGAACCGCTGGCCCCTGCCCGCGCGGAAACGCTTATTGCCCTCGCCCGGCCGAGCGCCGAGCCGTAACCGCTACTCTTCTTCATCACCGCGCCCGGCAGGGACGCCAAGCGCAATAAACTCCTCCAGCAGCGAGGTCAGTTGCTGCAGCTTTTCCGTGGTGAACTGGGCCTCCAGCAGACGATAGGTTTCTTCCACCTCGGCCTGAGCGCTTTCATACAGCGCGGTTCCGGCAGGCGTCAGCGAGACGTACAGCTTGCGCTGATCGTTAACCGGCTTTAAGCGCAGCACCAGCCCATCCCGCTCCATGCGCGTCAAAATCCCGGTCAGGCTGGGGCGCAGGATGCAGGCGCGAAAGGCCAGATCGTGAAAATCCATCGACGGACGTTCGGCGAGAATTCGCACGATCCGCCACTGCTGTTCGGTGAGATTGTGCCGTTTGACGATCGGCCGAAAGTAGGCCATCGCCGCCTCACGCGCCTGCAACAAGGCAATGGTTAATGAATCATGCATAGTATCCCCTCTACAGCCTCATCCAAAACTTATTAACAACTTAATAATTAGCTTTAATCCTGCCATGTACAACCGGTTTCTGCACCTGAAAAGTACCAGCCTCTTCCTGAAAAACAGTCAACTCATTGATTAAAAACCAATAAGTTATTGATGTGTAAATATTGTGTTAATCAGATCACAAAACATTCACTTCCAGTTGCTAAACCTGGCCGCAAAGCATAAAAGATGATCATTAACATATTAATGAAATGCATTTAAATCCGAAATCAGTACCAGAGGAGTGGTGAATGAAAGGTACCATCTTCGCCGTTGCGCTCAATCATCGCAGCCAGCTCGACGCCTGGCGCGAAGCGTTTCAACAGGCCCCCTACAAGACGCCGCCGAAAACCGCGGTCTGGTTTATCAAGCCGCGCAATACCGTGATTGGCGACGGCGAGGCGATCCCCTATCCGCAGGGCGAGACCGTACAAAGCGGCGCGACGGTGGCGCTGATTGTCGGCAAAACCGCGCGTAAAGTGGCGGCGGCAGAGGCAGCGAACTATATCGCCGGCTACGCGCTGGCTAACGATGTGAGTCTGCCGGAAGAGAGTTTTTATCGCCCGGCGATCAAGGCGAAATGCCGCGATGGCTTCTGCCCCGTCGGCGCGCTGTCGGCGGTGCGTAACGTCGATAACCTGACCATCATCACCGAAATCAACGGCCGCGAGGCGGATAGCTGGCATACCGGCGATCTGCAGCGTAACGCCGCGCAGCTGCTGAGCGCCTTGAGCGAGTTCGCCACCCTCAATCCCGGCGACGCGATCCTTATCGGCACGCCCCACTCTCGCGTCACACTGCGCCCCGGCGACCGCGTACGTATTCTCGCCGACGGATTCCCGGCGCTGGAAAACCCGGTTGTCGCAGAAGGAGAGCTGGCATGAAACAGGCACGCATTGAATGGCAGGGACAGGTACGCGACGTGCTGGTCGATGAACGCGACCAGGTGCGCCTGAACGATGGCACGGTATTGAAAGAAGGCGAATTCCGCTGGTTGCCGCCCGCCGACGGCACGCTGTTCGCGCTGGGGCTGAACTACGCCGACCACGCCAGCGAGCTGGAATTTAAGCCGCCAACCGAGCCTTTGGTGTTCATCAAAGCGCCGAACACCTTTATTGGCCACCAGCAGCAGTCGGTACGCCCGGATAACGTCGAATACATGCACTACGAAGCCGAACTGGTGGTGGTGATCGGGAAAACCGCGCGCCGCGTCAGCGAAGCCGAGGCCATGGACTATGTCGCTGGCTATACCGTGTGCAACGACTACGCGATCCGCGACTACCTGGAAAACTACTACCGCCCGAACCTGCGGGTCAAAAGCCGCGATACCCTGACGCCGATTGGCCCGTGGATCGTCGCCAAAGAGGCGATCCCGGATCCGCATAATCTGGCCCTGCGTACCTGGGTCAACGGCGAACTGCGCCAGCAGGGCACCACCGCCGATCTGATCTTCAGCATCCCGTTCCTCATCGCTTATTTAAGCGAATTTATGACCCTGCAACCGGGCGACATGATCGCCACCGGCACGCCGAAAGGGCTATCCGATGTGGTGCCGGGCGACGAGGTGATCGTTGAAGTCGAGGGCGTGGGCCGCCTGGTCAACCATATCATCAGCCAGCAAGCGTATGAGGAGACACTGTCATGAAAAAGATTAACCATTGGATCAACGGTAAAAACGTTGCCGGCGCAGACTATTTTCATACCACCAACCCGGCCACCGGCGAGGTACTGGCTGAAGTCGCCTCTGGCGGCGAAGCCGAGGTTCACCAGGCGGTAGCAGCGGCGAAAGAGGCCTTTCCGAAGTGGGCTAACCTGCCGATGAAAGAGCGCGCGCGCCTGATGCGCCGCCTCGGGGATCTGATCGATCAGAACGTCCCGGAGATCGCGGCGATGGAAACCGCCGATACCGGCCTGCCTATCCACCAGACCAAAAACGTGCTGATCCCGCGGGCGTCGCATAACTTTGAATTTTTCGCCGAAGTATGCCAGCAGATGAACGGCAAGACCTATCCGGTCGATGACAAGATGCTCAACTATACCCTCGTGCAGCCGGTTGGCGTGTGCGCGCTGGTGTCGCCGTGGAACGTGCCGTTTATGACCGCGACCTGGAAGGTGGCGCCGTGCCTGGCGCTGGGGAATACCGCGGTGCTGAAAATGTCCGAGCTGTCGCCGCTGACCGCCGATCGTCTGGGCGAGCTGGCGCTGGAAGCCGGGATCCCGGCTGGCGTGCTCAACGTGGTGCAGGGCTATGGCGCCACCGCCGGCGACGCGCTGGTGCGCCATCATGATGTGCGCGCCGTCTCCTTCACCGGCGGCACCGCCACCGGCCGCAACATCATGAAGAACGCCGGTCTGAAAAAGTACTCTATGGAGCTCGGCGGAAAATCGCCGGTGCTGATTTTTGAAGACGCCGATATTGAGCGAGCGCTCGACGCCGCGCTGTTCACCATCTTCTCGATCAACGGCGAACGCTGCACCGCCGGTTCGCGCATTTTCATTCAGCAGAGTATTTATCCGGAGTTCGTCAAGCGCTTCGCCGAGCGCGCCAACCGCCTGCGCGTGGGCGATCCGACCGATCCGAATACCCAGGTCGGCGCGCTGATTAGCAAGCAGCACTGGGAGAAAGTGTCCGGCTACATTCGCCTCGGCATCGAAGAGGGCGCCACCCTGCTGGCCGGCGGCGCGGATAAACCGTCCGACCTGCCGGCGCATCTGAAAGCCGGCAACTTCCTGCGCCCGACGGTACTGGCGGATGTCGACAACCGCATGCGCGTCGCCCAGGAAGAGATTTTTGGCCCGGTCGCCTGCCTGCTGCCGTTCAAAGACGAAGCGGAAGGGCTGCGCCTGGCGAACGATGTGGAATACGGCCTGGCGTCGTATATCTGGACCCAGGACGTCAGCAAAGTGCTGCGTCTGGCGCGCGGTATTGAAGCCGGGATGGTGTTCGTCAACACCCAGAACGTGCGCGACCTGCGTCAGCCGTTCGGCGGCGTGAAGGCCTCCGGCACCGGCCGCGAAGGCGGCGAGTACAGCTTTGAAGTGTTCGCCGAAATGAAAAACGTCTGCATCTCGATGGGCGACCATCCGATCCCGAAATGGGGAGTCTGATATGGGTAAGTTAGCGTTAGCAGCAAAAATCACTCACGTGCCGTCGATGTATCTGTCTGAGCTGCCGGGGAAAAACCACGGCTGCCGCCAGGGCGCGATCGACGGGCATAAAGAAATTGGCAAGCGCTGCCGTGAAATGGGCGTCGATACCATCATCGTGTTCGACACCCACTGGCTGGTCAACAGCGCCTATCACATCAACTGCGCCGACCATTTTCAGGGCGTCTACACCAGTAACGAACTGCCGCATTTTATTCGCGACATGACCTACGACTACGACGGCAACCCGGAGCTGGGCCAGCTTATCGCCGACGAGGCCGTAAAGCTCGGCGTACGCGCCAAAGCACACAATATTCCCAGCCTGAAGCTGGAGTACGGCACCCTGGTGCCAATGCGCTACATGAACAGCGATAAGCATTTCAAAGTGGTGTCCATTTCCGCCTTCTGTACCGTTCACGACTTTGCCGACAGCCGCAGGCTGGGCGAAGCGATCCTCAAAGCCATTGAGAAATATGACGGCACCGTAGCGGTGCTGGCCAGCGGTTCGCTGTCGCACCGCTTTATCGATGACCAGCGCGCCGAAGAGGGCATGAACAGCTACACCCGCGAGTTTGATCATCAGATGGATGAGCGCGTGGTGAAGCTGTGGCGGGAGGGCAAATTCAAAGAGTTCTGCACCATGCTGCCGGAGTACGCCGACTACTGCTACGGCGAAGGCAACATGCACGACACGGTGATGCTGCTCGGTCTGCTGGGTTGGGATAAATACGACGGCAAGGTGGAGTTTATCACCGAGCTATTCGCCAGCTCCGGTACCGGCCAGGTTAACGCCGTGTTCCCGTTGCCAGCGCAGGCGTAAGGGGGCCCCATGCCGCATTTTATCGCCGAATGTACCGACAACATCCGCGAGCAGGCCGATCTGCCAGGGCTGTTCGCCAAAGTCAACGAGGCGCTGGCCGCCACCGGTATCTTCCCGATCGGCGGTATTCGCAGCCGCGCCCACTGGCTGGATACCTGGCAGATGGCCGACGGCAAGCAGGATTACGCCTTCGTGCATATGACCCTGAAGATCGGCGCCGGGCGCAGTCTGGAGAGCCGTCAGGACGTGGGAGATATGCTGTTCGCACTGATCAAAGCCCATTTTGCCGCGCTAATGGAGAGCCGCTATCTGGCGCTGTCGTTCGCCATGGAAGAGCTCGACCCGACGCTGAACTACAAACAGAACAACGTGCACGCGTTATTTAAATAATGTGCAAATTGCCCGGTGGCGCTGCGCTTACCGGGCCTACAAGGGCCATGAATTTGTAGGCCGGATAAGCGAAGCGCCATCCGGCAATACAATGCCACAGGAATCACTATGCTCGATAAACAGACCCGCACCCTGATTGCCCAGCGGCTGAACCAGGCCGAAAAACAGCGTGAACAGATCCGCGCGATCTCGCTGGATTATCCGTCGATCACCATTGAGGACGCCTACGCCGTCCAGCGCGAGTGGGTCGAGATGAAGATCGCCGAAGGCCGCGTGCTCAAAGGCCACAAGATCGGCCTGACCTCTAAAGCGATGCAGGCCAGCTCGCAGATCAGCGAGCCGGACTACGGCGCGCTGCTCGACGATATGTTCTTCCACGACGGCAGCGATATTCCCACCGACCGCTTTATCGTTCCGCGTATTGAAGTCGAGCTGGCCTTCGTGCTGGCCAAACCGCTGCGCGGCCCGAACTGTACGCTGTTTGATGTCTACAACGCCACCGACTACGTTATCCCGGCGCTGGAGCTTATCGACGCGCGTTGCCACAACATCGACCCGGAAACCCAGCGTCCGCGCAAAGTGTTCGACACCATCTCCGATAACGCCGCCAACGCCGGGGTGATCCTCGGCGGCCGGCCGATTAAACCGGATGAGCTCGACCTGCGCTGGATCTCCGCCCTGCTGTATCGCAACGGCGTGATTGAAGAGACCGGCGTCGCCGCGGGCGTACTCAATCATCCGGCCAACGGCGTGGCCTGGCTGGCCAACAAACTGGCGCCGTACGATGTCCAGCTCGAAGCCGGGCAAATTATCCTCGGCGGCTCCTTCACCCGCCCGGTCCCGGCGCGCAAGGGCGATACCTTCCACGTCGACTACGGCAACATGGGCGCCATCAGCTGCCGCTTTGTTTGAGGAGAGCAACATGAACAACGCATTTAAAGAGGCGCTCAAGGCCGGCCGTCCGCAAATCGGCCTGTGGCTTGGGCTGTGCAGCAGCTACAGCGCCGAACTGCTGGCCGGCGCGGGCTTCGACTGGCTGCTGATCGACGGCGAACACGCGCCCAACAACGTACAAACGGTGCTGACCCAGTTGCAGGCCATTGCGCCCTACCCCAGCCAGCCGGTAGTGCGTCCGTCGTGGAACGATCCGGTGCAGATCAAACAGCTGCTGGACGTCGGCGCGCAAACTCTGCTGGTGCCGATGGTGCAGAATGCCGAAGAAGCGCGGCTGGCGGTAAGCGCCACCCGCTACCCGCCTGCCGGCATCCGCGGAGTCGGCAGCGCGCTGGCCCGCGCCTCACGCTGGAATCGCATTCCGGATTATATCCACCGGGCCAATGACGCCATGTGCGTACTGGTACAGATTGAGACCCGCGAAGCGCTGAAAAATTTGCCGCAGATCCTCGATGTCGACGGGGTGGACGGCGTGTTTATCGGCCCGGCGGATCTCAGCGCCGATATGGGCCACGGCGGCAACCCACAACACCCGGAAGTGCAGGCCGCCATTGAAGATGCCATCCAGCAAATCCGCCAGGCCGGAAAGGCGCCGGGGATCCTGATGGCCAATGAACAGCTGGCGAAACGCTATCTCGAACTGGGCGCGCTGTTCGTCGCCGTCGGCGTCGATACCACCCTGCTGGCCCGCGGCGCAGAAGCGCTGGCGGCGCGGTTTGGCGCGGAAAAAACCGACCTGGGTTCGTCAGGCGTCTACTAACGCCGGGTGGCGCTACGCTCATCCGGCCCGGAGCAGCAGCGAATCGCAGGTCCGGTAAGCGCAGCACTACCGGGCAACCCGCAGTACCCTACAAAATTCCCATTAGAGGAAAATAATAATGAGCGATACATCACCTGCCATCCCGGAAAAGTTCGATCCGGCGAATCAGCACAAACAGCTGACGGCGCAGCAGCAGTCGGTTATCAACAAGCTCTTCCGCCGTCTGATCGTGTTTTTATTCGTCCTGTTTATCTTTTCGTTTTTAGACCGGATCAATATCGGCTTTGCTGGATTAACCATGGGGCAGGATCTGGGCCTCAACGCCACCATGTTTGGCCTGGCCACCACCCTGTTTTACGCCACTTACGTCATTTTTGGCATTCCCAGCAACGTGATGCTCAGCATCGTCGGCGCACGACGCTGGATCGCTACCATCATGGTGCTGTGGGGCATCGCCTCTACCGCCACCATGTTCGCCACCGGACCAAAAAGTCTCTATGTTCTGCGCATGCTGGTGGGGATCACCGAGGCCGGTTTCCTGCCGGGTATCCTGCTGTACCTGACCTACTGGTTCCCGGCATTTTTCCGCGCCCGCGCTAACGCGTTGTTTATGATTGCGATGCCGGTGACCACCGCGCTGGGGTCGATCGTCTCCGGCTATATCTTGTCCCTCGACGGTCTGCTGAACCTGCACGGCTGGCAGTGGCTGTTCCTGCTGGAAGGCTTCCCGTCGGTGCTGCTCGGCATTATGGTCTGGTTCTGGCTGGATGATTCTCCGTCGAAGGCCAGGTGGCTGACGGCGGAGGACAAAAAATGTCTGCAGGAGATGATGGATAACGATCGCCTGACTCTGGTGCAGCCGGAAGGGGCCATCAGCCATCACGCCATGCAGCAGCGCAGCCTGTGGCGGGAAGTGTTCACCCCGATCGTGTTGATGTATACCCTCGCCTACTTCTGCCTGACCAATACGCTCAGCGCGATCAGCATCTGGACGCCGCAGATCCTCAAAAGCTTTAACGAAAGCAGCAGCAATATCACCATCGGTCTGCTGGCGGCGATCCCGCAAATTTGTACCATTCTCGGGATGATCTACTGGAGCCGCCACTCCGATAAATACCAGGAGCGGAAGCATCACACTGCCCTGCCGTTCCTGTTCGCCGCTGCGGGCTGGCTGCTGGCGTCAGCCACCGATCATAACCTGATCCAGCTGCTCGGGATCGTGATGGCCTCCACCGGATCGTTTAGCGCTATGGCCATCTTCTGGACCACGCCGGATCAGTCCATCAGTCTGCGTGCCCGCGCAATCGGCATTGCGGTGATCAACGCCACCGGCAATATCGGATCGGCGCTCAGTCCCTTTATGATCGGCTGGCTGAAGGATATTACCGGCAGCTTCAGCAGCGGGCTGTGGTTCGTCGCCGCACTGCTGGTGATTGGCGCGGTGATCATCTGGGCGATTCCGATGAAGGGCTCGCGCCCTCGCGCGACACCGTAAGGAGCCGCTATGTGCCAAAGCCCAATCGCCAACATCGATATCAATAAAGAGTACGACGAGAGCCTGGGCACCGAAGAGGTGCACTACCAGTCGTTTTCCCGCATGGCGGCCTTTTTTGGCCGCGACATGCAGGCGCATCGTCACGACCGTTATTTCCAGATGCACTACCTTGATACCGGGCAGATTGAGCTGCAGCTTGATGACCATCGCTATTCGGTGCAGGCGCCGCTGTTTGTGTTAACGCCGCCCTCGGTGCCGCACGCGTTTATTACCGAGTCCGATAGCGATGGTCACGTGTTGACGGTGCACGAAGAACTCATCTGGCCGCTGCTGGAGGTGCTTTATCCCGGCACGCGGGAGACCTTCGGCCTGCCGGGGATCTGTCTGTCGCTGGCAGATAAACCCGACGAGCTGGCGGCGCTGGCCCACTACTGGCAGCTGATTCGTCGGGAATCTACCGCCCAGTTGCCCGGGCGGGAACACACCCTGGCGCTGCTGGCGCAGGCGGTATTTACCCTGCTGCTGCGCAACGCCAGGCTCGACGATCATGCCGCCAGCGGGATGCGCGGCGAGCTGAAGCTATTCCAGCGCTTTAACCAGATGATCGACAGCCACTACCATCAGCACTGGACGGTACCGGATTACGCCAGGGAGCTGCATCTGACCGAATCGCGGCTGACCGATATCTGCCGCCGCTTCGCCAACCGTTCGCCGAAGCGGCTGATATTCGACCGCCAGCTGCGCGAGGCGAAGCGGCTGCTGCTGTTTTCCGATAGCGCGGTCAATGAGATTGCCTGGCAGCTGGGGTTTAAAGACCCTGCCTATTTTGCGCGCTTTTTTAGCCGCCAGGTCGGCTGCTCGCCCAGCAGCTACCGGGCGCAAAAAGTACCTGTGTCGTAATACCCCGCCGGCGCTGCGCTTGCCTGGGCTACAGACCACAGGGCGGGTCAGCGCCGCGCCACCCGCCAAAAGCTGCCGAGATCACAAAATTTAATCCCGCCTGAAAAGTACCCGCCGTTGTCGCAAACGTCCCTTCACGGCAAGCGCAATAACCGCTTCAATTAAACAACAAAAACAAAACATATATTTAACATTATTTTTCCGATAAATACTGAAGAGGCCCCTATGAAACCTGAAGATTTCCGCGCCGACGCGAAACGCCCGTTAACTGGCGAAGAGTATTTAAAAAGCCTGCAGGATGGCCGCGAAATTTATATCTACGGCGAGCGCGTGAAGGATGTCACCACCCACCCGGCCTTCCGTAACGCCGCGGCTTCTGTCGCTCAGCTGTACGATGCGCTGCACAAACCGGAGATGCAGGATTCCCTGTGCTGGGGCACCGATACCGGCAGCGGCGGCTACACCCATAAATTCTTCCGCGTGGCGAAAAGCGCCAACGACCTGCGCCAGCAGCGCGACGCCATCGCCGAGTGGTCGCGCTTAAGCTACGGCTGGATGGGCCGCACCCCGGACTACAAAGCCGCCTTCGGCTGCGCGCTGGGCGCCAACCCGGCGTTTTACGGCCAGTTCGAGCAGAACGCCCGCAACTGGTACACCCGCATTCAGGAAACCGGCCTGTACTTTAACCACGCGATCGTCAACCCGCCGATCGACCGCCACAAGCCGGCTGATGAAGTGAAGGATGTCTACATCAAGCTGGAAAAAGAGACCGATGCCGGGATCATCGTCAGCGGCGCGAAAGTGGTCGCCACCAACTCAGCGCTGACCCACTACAACATGATCGGCTTCGGCTCCGCACAGGTGATGGGCGAGAACCCGGACTTCGCGCTGATGTTCGTCGCGCCGATGGATGCCGAAGGCGTCAAGCTTATCTCCCGCGCCTCCTATGAGATGGTCGCCGGCGCGACCGGATCGCCGTACGACTATCCGCTTTCCAGCCGTTTCGACGAGAACGACGCGATTCTGGTAATGGATAAGGTGCTGATCCCATGGGAGAACGTACTGATTTATCGCGACTTTGACCGCTGCCGCCGCTGGACCATGGAGGGTGGTTTCGCCCGCATGTATCCCCTGCAGGCCTGCGTACGCCTGGCGGTAAAACTGGACTTTATCACCGCCCTGCTGAAACGCTCTCTGGAATGTACCGGCACCCTCGAGTTCCGCGGCGTACAGGCCGACCTCGGCGAAGTAGTCGCTTGGCGCAACATGTTCTGGGCGCTTAGCGATTCCATGTGCTCGGAAGCGACGCCGTGGGTCAATGGCGCATGGCTGCCGGATCACGCCGCGCTGCAGACCTATCGCGTGATGGCCCCGATGGCCTACGCCAAGATCAAGAACATCATCGAGCGCAACGTCACCAGCGGCCTGATTTATCTGCCGTCCAGCGCCCGCGATCTGAACAACCCGCAGATCGACCAGTATCTGGCGAAGTACGTGCGCGGCTCCAACGGTATGGATCACGTTGAACGTATCAAGATCCTCAAACTGATGTGGGACGCGATCGGCAGCGAATTCGGCGGTCGCCATGAACTGTATGAGATCAACTACTCCGGTAGCCAGGATGAAATTCGCCTGCAGTGTCTGCGCCAGGCGCAGAGCTCCGGCAATATGGACAAAATGATGGCGATGGTCGACCGCTGCCTGTCCGAGTACGACCAGAACGGCTGGACGGTGCCGCATCTGCACAATAACGCTGATATCAACATGTTGGATAAGCTGCTGAAGTAATTCACAGCGGGAGGTCATAATGCAATTAGATGAACAACGCCTGCGTTTTCGCGATGCCATGGCCAGCCTATCGGCTGCGGTTAACGTTGTCACCACCGCAGGCGAAGCCGGCCGCTGCGGCATTACCGCCACGGCGGTTTGCTCGGTAACGGATACGCCGCCATCGGTGATGGTTTGTATCAACGCCAACAGCGCGATGAACCCGGTCTTTCAGGGCAACGGCAAGTTGTGCATCAACGTGCTGAACCACGAGCAGGAAATCATGGCCCGCCACTTCGCCGGGATGACCGGGGTGACGATGGAAGAGCGGTTTGCCCTCAGCGGCTGGCAGCAGGGCGCGCTCGGGCAGCCGGTACTGAAGGGTTCGCTGGCCAGTCTCGAAGGCGAGATTAGCCAGGTGCAAACCATTGGTACCCACCTGGTGTATCTGGTGGAGATCCGCAATATTACCCTGAGCCCGCAAGGGCACGGCCTGATTTACTTTAAACGCCGTTTCCACCCGGTGATGATGGAAATGGAAGTGGCGGTGTAATGGCCTCGCCTGCCTCTCCCCGGATAACGGGGAGGGGCTACACAGATTCGCGTTAGCGTTCCTGCTGGGCAAACTGTGTCAGCGCCGCCTTCTGGTACTTTCCGCCCGTATCGTAGTCCGTCGTCGCCGTCCGGCTCACCTGCGCGCTGATTTGCTCCTCGCTCGGATGGGGATTCCCTCCCGCTACCTATTACGATTTTTCTTGTAGCCCTGGTAATAAATCCACCAACAACCAGTAGCTATCAACGCCCCTGTGAAACATGCAGCTTTTGTATACTTCCATGTATCACTCCAAATCAGCTCAAATGGGATGTGGTAAACCAATAAGAGGTAACCACTAATGAGCACGTATATAATTAAAAACAATACGATCATTGCTACATTGCAAGCAAAAAATAGATAGAAAAAAATAAAGAACCAAGATTTTCTATTCATTTTTGGTTCCCTTTTTGGAATTTCACACCTGTTTTACCCGCTTGATCATTGAGGATCTCTGTCACCGCACTACCCGAGGCATTACCAGCAATACCAGGTACTGGATTAATCGGCAGCGGTTTGGATATTCCCATCCCGACATCTGTCCAGATCCAGTCTTTCCATGGCTTCATCGGGTTGTAAATTTTATCCATAGGCAGCTCAATGAGTTTTCCTGCACCATAACCCACTCCAGAGGCCAAACCATTACTTAAGCCACCTGTAAAAGGATTATCCCCTTTCAGATAGCTGGATATTGCACCACCTGCCGCATTCCATCCCACAGTTCCTAACCAACCAGTTTTTGAGGTTGCTGCTCCAACCCAAGTCGCTATCAACGCATCTATGTAATTCACTTCACTAGTCGTGGCATATTGTATTGCAGTATTGGCTCCGCCACTGATGGCAGCTGTTACCAAAGCCCCCTTAGGCAATATGCCTAACCCAACAGTATCTGCCAGATGGGCTGATACTACTGCATTCCCTTCTGCCACATCTTCAGCAAGTTTTCCTTTACAGTCTGTATAGCAGTCTGGCGTCTGCCTGTGAATGATTTCCGCCACATACGGACTCACTGCCCCGCTCGCCGCCTGCGCCAGGTTGCCACCCGCCAGCCCCTGCATCGCCGCCGTTACCGCCTGCGCCACCTTCTGGTACTTTCCGCCCGTATCGTAGTCCGCCGTCGCCGTCCGGCTCACCTGCGCGCTGATTTGCTCCTCGCTCGGACTGCCATTCCCTCCCGCTACCAGCTTCGCCCGCGCCGCTGCCCGCGCCGCCGGGTCGCTCTGCGCCGCCTGCGCGTTCAGCTTGCCCTGCGTCACCAGCACATCACT
>NZ_PJDK01000119.1:0-10622 GCF_002837615.1 Klebsiella sp. X1-16S-Nf21 | reverse complement strand
GAACGATGTCGAAATAACGAACCGGATTGGCAGCCGATGTGCCTTCCAGGCATGTCAGATTTCAGCCGAGTAGTCAGGCTGCCGGCTCTGCACAGTTTTTACCCAACTGATGAGACAATTGGGGCCATTTTGACTCGTTGGGATAAATGATCTGTTTTTGGTTTTTGACTGGCTTATTTGTGGTTTTAAATTCTGTTTATTTGGCTTTTTGTGGGTATGTAATCTGGAGCGGTGGGCGGGAGTGCAAAAGGAATAGCGATGGCGCTGGCGAAGGATCGCCGGTGCAACGGGAGTATGGTGGGAGAAAAGTGAGTGATTGCGTGATTAAAAATATATAATAATCAATAAACTATGATTTTTTCTGCAGAAATATAGCGCGGTGAGTTGCAAAACATTACAAAACATTTTTATGATATAAACAGTTTGGCCCCAATTGACCTGTTAGCAATTAATTTTATTGTATTAAATCAATCATTTAAATCATTTTCCTTTGGCAGGCCTTTTTCCTCTAAAAGATTATTTCTTTCCCAAATCCCGGCAAAACGCGCCGCATTGCTGGCGGTGTAGCGTACCGTGTGACGAATATTACGATGTCCCAGATAATCCTGTATCAAACGGGTATCTGTACCTCTTTCCGCCAGTTCATAGCCGCAGGCGTGACGCAGCATATGAGGGTGCGTGTGCGTCACGGTGCCCGCATTTTCACCGGCGGATCGAATAATACGATATGCCTGCTGGCGTGAGAGCGGCGTACCGCGACGAGAGATAAACAGCGCGTCGGTTTTTGCCGCCGCTTTCCAGCCGGCGCGGACCTGACTCCAGCGTTCGATTGCCTCGCGCTCATCAAAGCGCAGCGGATGAATAGTCGAAAAACCGTTCTTAAGCCGCCGCACATTGACCCGTCCTTCATGCAGATCCAGATCGTGATAGTGCAGATCCAGCAGTTCGCTGATGCGCATGCCGTGGCGAAAGGCAAGCAGGATGAGGCAGTAATCCCGTTCACCGGTTGGGCCCTGGCGAGCGGCCTGCATCATTGCCTGAACTTCTTTGGCGGTAAGAAAACGACGTCGGTTCACAATATTAGCTCCTGAAAAAAGGATGAATGACCGTCACGGCGAAACCTTACGCCATGACGAAAAGAATGCGTAATGCTAAAACGTTGTAGGGTGAAGTTGATTAACCACGAATAGATAGCACATTACATTGACTGATACTAAAAATATCGCCGGGCGATAATTCTTAATTTTAAAGATTTTAATCGTTGTCTCAATAGCCTCTCCAGATGTTATCGCCAGGTGCATAAAATAAAAGGATTTTTTTCTGGCGCACGTTGTCATTAAAAAAACGGTGCGGAAATTTTACTCGAGCAATAAATAATTCGGTCAAATCCAGAATGAACGCAGGGTTAAATTGACGCGGAGCTGGCAGGAATAAATAAGAACTTGCGGGAACAGTAATCATAATTAACGCAGGGTTAATGATAATAAATGTTATAATTTGCGAGCAGGTTGCGGGACAACGCCATCCTTGGCGTCAAGGTTATTGGATCAAAGACGATCGCTGTTTGTCGCGCGTATTGTCCCAGATGCCATAGAAACGTCCCGCGTTGCTGGCGGTATACCAGACGGTATGGCGGATATTGCGATGCCCAAGGTAATCCTGGATCAAACGGGTATCGATCCCCATATTGGCCAGCGCAAAGCCACATGAGTGACGCAGCATGTGTGGGTGGATCTCCAGCGGTAATCCCGCCAGATCCCCTGATGAGGCGATAATCTGATAAAACTGCTGGCGAGAAAGGGGATTACCTTTGCGGGAGAGAAACAGCCATTCGCTGGCTGCCTGCGGCCAGCTGCTGCGAATGGCCAGCCATCGCTTTAGGGCGTGGATCTCTTTCTCCAGCAACGGGTGGGTAGTCGAAAATCCCTTTTTGAGTCGATGGATGTAAACGCAGCGGGCAGCAAGGTCGATATCCGATATTCGTAGACGGCAGATCTCGCTGGCTCGCAGACCGTGAATGAAGCACAGTAATGTCAGGCAATAATTCCGTGCGGCATAGAGACCGGTATCGGCGGCTTTAAGTAAAGACTCGATCTCATTCTGAGTCAGGAAGTTCCTTTTTTTTATATCGGCGTTATTCGTCATGGTTTTCCCTTTTATTGCAGGCATATTTTTCTCTTTCCAGGCCTGCGTCAGGTCATTGTTAAATTCGACTGCCTTTTTATTTTGAAACGGCGTGCTGATAACGTTTTAATCTCATACGAAAGCGTTTCACCTGGTGAAGGCAAAATCTGAATGCTATCGCTGAGTGAGCGTGCGGTATCATAGGCTATCTCCATCGCCACCGATAAGGCGCCGCAAGCTGAAGGGTAAAGAAAGGGTTAGCGGGTTGAAGTGGCGTCGCTTTCCTGGTGGTTTCCACGTCCTGTACATCCCTGATCCTCTTGATGATGCCCGCATGATGATGAAGGCGCGGGCTTCCGGCCGCGGCAAGGCGGCCATCAATGCCGTCATGATTTATTGCCTGCCTGCTGGACATCATTGCGCCAGCAAACCAACCTCCCGCGCCAACAACCTTCGGGAATAGCATGAGAAATTTCTCAGACAGAATACAACTCTGCATCGTCTGGATAGCATTCACTGCAAAACTACAACAGTGATTAAACCATACTGCAAAAAGCCTGGGGATAATAGCCATTGTCTGTATGAGGGCACTTTAGGCTGTATTTCAGTAATTCAGTTTAATCTAAAGCATGTGGTCGAAGTGGAGTGGTATCAGGCACGGTAAGCGCCAGTGGCGGCGATATTAGTGGGCTGGAAAAAAGGGGGATATGATGAGGACCGGGATACGGTCTGAGGGGGGCGCGGGAATATTCTGCTCTATGCTAAGAATAAGGCGCATGCCACAAATGTCAGCCAGACAACTGAAGTATGAGGGGGCGTTAAAGGCTCCGGCGGTGGGAGGAATGACGTCCTGAAGACGCCGAAGCCTCAGTTTCACCATTTTTCGTCACGTGCTTCCTGGCGACCTTCGCGGCGGTTTTCCCGTTTATCGTGACGGCAGCTGGCGTTGCTTTGATTGTTATTGCGGACGCATTCCTGCTTGGTATCACGACCTTGCTCGCGGCTATCCTGTCGGATATCGCGGGCGTCCTGGCGTTTGTCGCCACGCCAGGTCGCCTGCGCCGAAAACGATGGCGCCAGCAGCGCGACGCAGACCAGGGCAAGTAAGCCTCTTTTCATGGAGATGGCCTTCTGTTTTTATAAACACAATAAATAATTAGCAGGTAATTATAAAATTATCATATAGCTTAAGTGAGGATAGCACAAAATGCATCGCTGCCAGCGATAACGTTGTTTTTTATTAAATGAATCCGTCGTTTCTGATGTCTATGTTTTTATTGTGTTTTAATGCGATATAAGCAACATAACTTTTGGATGAGTCGTAGATATAATGAATTATTTGGCTTGATATTAGTCAAGTGAATTAAATACGTCTGTTGTGAATGATTAAGTTGCGTGCAATATTTAACGCATGAGTTTTTTCTCATCTCATAAGCCAAATGGATAAACAAATAAAAGGAACTATATTATGAAGCGTTTAACTGTTGCTGCAGCAGTCCTGTCCACCGTATTTATGAGTGCCGGCGCTTTTGCGGATACTGACCAGGGTGAAGTTATTATCACCGGACGCGTTGTGGGAACCACGTGTCAGTTTCTTGATGGCAACAACTCTACCACTATTACGATGAACCAGGTCGGGCAGGAAAGTCTTGCTGGTCTTAATGCCGGCGCCACCTATACCGGCATTAAAAACAGCACCACGGTGCCATTAAAATTAAAATGTACCGGTGCTGCGCCGAAAATCAGCCTGGCACGTAACCAGTTTGATACCACTTACCCGAACATTACGAAAAATACCGTAGCGGGTGGCGCATCCGGCGTCGGCTTTGTGGTGACAGCGAATGACGCCGAACTAAACGCCAACTCGCTGATTCCTCTTAATGGGGATCCTGATGAAAACGGTGTATATACCATTGATTTTTCAGCACAGTATGCGGTGGTGGCCGCAGGTAACGCAGTCACCCAGGGCGATGTTGAGTCAACCCTTACGCTGACCGTGGTAACCGAGTGATGCTGTCACCCGGCGAGACGCAGGGCGTTCGCCGGGTCTCTGTTTACATGGAGTGAAAGAGATGAAAGGATTCATTCTGCTGCTACTGACCTTTTTCATTATCCCCGCACAGGCGGGTATTGTGATCTATGGGACGCGCGTTATTTATCCGGCCGGTAAAAATGAGGTGATGGTGCAGTTAATGAATCGCGGCGATCGCGGCGCCCTGGTACAGGCGTGGATCGACGACGGTAATACTTCCATTGCCCCGGAAAATATCCGCGTACCTTTTCTTATTTCACCGCCGGTGGTGCGCGTCAGAGCCAATACCGGTCAGCAGCTTAAAATAAAAGCATTATCCAATACGTTACCGCAAAATCAGGAAAGTTTATTTTATCTGAATGTCCTCGATATCCCACCCAATGCCAGCGTGAATGATGGTAAAAATGTGGTGAAATTTGCGATCCAAAATCGAATTAAGTTGTTTTATCGCCCGGAAGGTGTCGCTGGCGTTACGCAGGCCAGTTTTCATCATTTAGACCTGCAGCAAAAAGGTAAAAATGTACTGCTTAAAAATAACAGCGCAAACTGGATAACGATCCCTGAAATTAAAGTGAATAATGTGAAAGGAAACAGTAAAGCCATTATGCTGGCGCCATTTTCACAGCAAATGATCACCCTCAGCGGCAGCGTTGCCAGACAGTACAAAATAACTCTTATTGATGATTATGGAAATTATATTAGTGATAGCATCAGCGTAAAATAAAAAGAGGTGGTTATGTTAAGGATGACATCACTGGCCCTGGCAATTATTGCATCATTATTTGCTGAAGCCCTGGCGGCAGAAGAGACCTTTGATACCAACTTTATGTTCGGCGGGATGAAAGGGGTCAAAGACAGTCACTATCAGTTTACAGATGACGCACCGATTGCGGGTGAATATAACCTGGATGTGTATGTCAATAACAAGTGGCGTGGGAAATATGACCTGACAGTGAAGGAGCAGCCAGGGGAAAGCTGCTTGTCACACTCCCAGCTGCAGCAGCTCGGTATTAAAGCCGAGAGGCTGGACAAAAAGGATCTGGCGCAATGCATCACGCTACGCGAGGCTGTGCAGGGGGGGAAATATCATTTTGATATCTCCACCCTGACCCTCGAGCTCACTGTCCCGCAGGCGTTTGTTAATGAGCTGGAGGCGGGCTATGCTTCCCCGGAAAGCTGGGACCGCGGGGTCAACGCCTTCTATACGTCCTATTATGCCAGTCAGTATTACAGCGATTATAAAAGCGCCGGGAATAACAAGAGTACCTTTGCCCGTTTTACCAGCGGTTTAAATCTCCTGGGATGGCAACTGCACTCTGACGCCAGCTATAACAATAATGATTCTGGCGCCGGTGAGTGGAAAAGTAACACCCTTTATCTGGAGCGAGGCTTCGGCGAGATAGAGAGTACGCTGCGCGCTGGCGATATGTACACATCAGGCGATATATTCGACACTGTGCGCTTTCGCGGGGTGCGCTTATATCGCGATATGCAGATGTTGCCCAACTCCAGACGCAACTTTACGCCGATCGTCCAGGGGATTGCGCAAAGCAATGCCCTGGTCACCATTGAGCAAAATGGCTTTGTCATTTATCAGAAAGAGGTGCCGCCCGGTCCCTTTGCCATCGCTGATTTACAGATGGCCGGCGGCGGGGCCGATCTTGACGTGAGCATCAGAGAAGCAGACGGGACGGTCACCAGCTATCTGGTTCCCTTTTCTTCCGTTCCCAATATGCTGCAGGCAGGCGTCTCGAAATACGATCTTGCTGCCGGACGCAGCCATATTGAGGGGGCCGATCGGCAGGCTGATTTTATCCAGGGGACCTATCAGTATGGTCTGAACAATCTGCTGACGCTGTATGGTGGTTCGATGCTGTCGAATCACTATTCGGCTTTTACCCTCGGGACGGGCTGGAATACCTGGCTCGGCGCTATTTCCGTCGATGCCACCCAGTCGCACAGCGAGCAGGATAACGGCACCTATGATGGACAAAGCTATCAGGTGGCTTACAGTAAATTCCTCACCCCAACCCAGACCCGTTTTGGCCTCGCGGCCTACCGCTATTCCAGCCGCGATTACCGCACCTTTAACGATCACGTGTGGGCGAAGAACAGAACCCACTATCACCGCGACGAAAATGATGTCTACGATATTGCCGATTATTATCAATATGATTTCGGCAGGAAAAATTCCCTGTCGGCCAGTTTGAGTCAGGCGCTTCCGGCGGGCTATGGCGCGATTTCCCTGAGCGCCCTGTGGCGCGACTACTGGGGAAAAAGCGGCAGCAATAAAGATTATCAGCTCGGCTACTCGAATACCTGGCAGCGGCTGACCTATACGCTATCGGCTAGCCAAACCTATGACGAATATCATCACCAGGATAAGCGATTTAATCTTTATTTCTCCATTCCGTTCAGTTGGGGGGACGACCTGACCGCGCCGCGTCGTCGGTTGAATCTGTCTAACTCCACTACCTTCGATAACAGTGGCTTTGCCTCCAATAACACCGGACTGAACGGCATTGCCGGCTCCCGCGATCAGTTCAGCTACGGGGTTAATCTCAGTCATCAGCAGCAAAATAATGAAACCGCTGCCGGGGCCAATCTCACCTGGAATGCCCCGCTGGCCACACTGAGCGGTAGTTACAGCCAGTCGTCAAACTACACCCAGGCCAGCGGAAGCCTCTCCGGGGGCGTGGTGCTTTGGTCCGGGGGCGTCAGCCTGGCGAATCGGTTATCAGACACCTTCGCGATTTTGCAGGCGCCGGGGCTGGAGGGGGCTTATGTCAATGGTCAGAAATACCGCACCACTAACGGGAAAGGGATCGTGCTCTACGACAACCTCACGCCGTTCCGTGAAAACGCCCTGATGCTGGATGTGTCGGATTCCCACAGTACGACGGAACTGAAAGGCAACCGGAAAATGGTGGCTCCGTATCGGGGGGCTGTGGTGGTCAGCCACTTTGATACAGACCAGCGTAAGCCGTGGTTGATTCATGCCCGACAAGCCGCGGGTGAGCCGCTGCCGTTTGGTTATGAAATCGAGGATAACCGGGGGCAGAATGTCGGGGTCGTGGGCCAGGGCAGCTTATTATACATCCGCACGGATACTGTTCCGTCGACGCTGAAAGTGGCTGTTGATAAAGCAAATAATCAGTACTGCACGATCACCTTTAAACAAACCATTGATGAAGAGCAGACCTATGTCTGCCGGTAAAGGAATATTACGATGAGATGGCTACTGTTTCTGCTATTCACCTTCAGTACCTTTGGCGCCTGGGCGGGGAACTGCGACCTGAACACCAGTCATATCCAGAAAGGGATTGAGGGGTACGGTACCTATATTTTCAAACCCGTCACCCTCTCCGGTACTCTGGCGTTACGCGAAGGCACCTTTACCAATGATGACTGGCTGTTTGTTTGTCAGTCATTACAGAACGTCGTGATTACCCTGACAGGAGAAGCGCAGCACAGCACCGAGTATAATTTCCTGGTGGGCCACGAACAATATAAAATTAAATTCGACCTGTCGCCGCATAATATTTCCGGCACCGATTTGACCGAAAAAATTCACTATAAATTGTCTGACATTTTTAATGATACCGCCTCGATTAGCTATGCCATCAGTAAGGGAGAGGTCGCAGGCAGGCCGGTGATCACCCCCGGTCAGCCCTTTACGGTAAGTTATAAACTCAATCTAAGATATTGTCAGAATAAGGATAAAGAGTGCACCGATATCCCCATTACCTATATTTACCATATCATTTTGCAGATCAACGTGATGACCTGTGGTTTTGAGAATCCGACGACGGAAATCAACATGGGGGAATATAATTTCATCGATATTAAACAGGGAACTGTCGCGTACCGCCCGGAGGTGATCTATATCGACTGCCGCCAGGGAGAGTCCGGTGTACTGGAACTGACGCCGGGCAAGATTGAGTACTCGTTCAGGAGCGCATCGGGACTGAAAAACGGCCAGGTGTTAGCTAACGATGAGGAATTATCTGCCACCGGCGCCGGTGAGGTCGGGTTCCATATTCAGGATGCCAGCGGGGCGGATATCCAGTATGACAATGGCTACCTGTACGAAACGCCTCAGGAAGCCGTGCACGGCAAAAACCCAATTACCCTTAATATCAAGCCAATGAAGTATGGCGAGAATATACGTACCGGGGAGATGAAAAGCCGGGTCATCATCGTGGTCAACAATAACTAACCCCGCTTTGCCTGTCGACGCCAGCCCAGGCTAATGTTATCTCTATCTGTCAGGGGGCATACCGCTTCCCCTGGCCGACAGGGCAGGCAAACGGTTCGCCGCCCGGTGAGATAAACTCTTTACGCAATGGCATAATGATGAATACTCCGATTGCGCAGCGCGACTGGCGCCTGCTGGCGGCCGGGAGCGGCGGGCTCCTTCTGCTGGTGGCCGGCATCATGTTGCACAGCCACTGGGGCGATTTTCTCCAGTGGTGCCTCGCCACCCAAATTACCCTGCATCGCTATCTGGTGATGTACCTTCTGCTGCTGAATAACCACCAGTACAGCGGCGGCGTCTGGCTGTTAGTGGGCGCCTTTCTCTACGGCGTGCTGCACGCCATCGGGCCGGGTCACGGTAAGTTTATCGTCACGACTTACCTGAGCACCAACCCGGAGAGCCTGACGGCGGCGCGGGTGGTGCCCTTTCTCGGCAGCCTGTTGCAGGGCGTCAGCGCCATCCTCTTTGTCTTTATTCTCGCGGTAGGACTGAATCTGGCCGCCGGCGATCTCAGCGCCAGCCGCTGGTACGTTGAGAAGATCAGCGCCCTGACCATCGGCGCCTTTGGAATTTACATTATCTTTCGCGCGCTGCAGAACCTGGGGCCGGGCAAGAGAGTGATTCGCGCCATGACGCCGGTGCATCAGCATGATGCCTCGTGCGGCTGCGGGCACCACGGCGTGGGGCACAACCTGCACGGCGCCGACTGGAAAACACGCCTTGGCGTGGTGCTGGCCATCGGCGCCCGCCCCTGCAGCGGGGCAATCATGATCTTGCTGTTCGCCAACGCGCTGGGGATTGTCAGCTGGGGCATCGCCGCGGTGATGACCATGGCGCTGGGCACCGGACTTTCGATCCTCGGTCTGTCACTGACGGTGCACTATGCCCGTCACCGTATGGCCAACAGGCTGACGGTGGGGAGTCGTCCGCGGCCCTGGCTGGTGCCGCTGGTGAAGATCCTCGGCGGGCTGGCGCTGATCCTCTTTGCCGCCGGGTTGTTTTTCACCGTGGTGCCGATCAGCGCCAACGGCGACTTTATCGCCGCCGGCTGTTAACGACTTTCCAGCAGGTGCATCAATACCCGTAGCGCCTGATCCAGTTGCAGGCGCTCGCTGTCACTGAGTCCTGCCAGCAGCTGCCGTTCATTATCGACATGCGTTTCCACCGCCTCATCGATCCGCTCACGCCCGACAGGGGTCAGGGCGACCAGCATACTGCGGGCATCCTCCGGGTTCGGCAGGCGGGTAATAAATCCGCGTTTCTCCAGCGCCTTCAGGCGATGAGTCATGGTGCCGGAGGTGATCATCAGCGTGGAGAAGAGCTGGGTCGGCGAAAGAGTGAAAGGGGGGCCGGCGCGGCGCAGCGTCGCCAGCATATCAAACTCCCAGCGCACCAGATCGTGGCGCGTAAAGGCCACTTCCACCTGCGGCTCCAGCAGCATGGCGCATCTTTTCAGGCGGCCTATCGGTCCCATTGGGCTGCAGTCCAGATCCGGTCGCTCCCGCTGCCACTGGGCGAGAATGCGATCCACGGCGTCGATCGCGGGTGATTTGTCCATCAGTGCTCACTTGTCTTGATATCAAGATACTTGTCGGTACATACTTCAGTCACCAATTTAGCTTGAAGTGAAGATAAAATCATGGCTTTTCTCTCACGTAGTCTGATGATCGACTTACTGCTCACCGCGCTGGCGCCCGCTATCTGGGGGACGACCTATATCGTCACCTCCCAGTTCCTTCCTCCCGATCGGCCATTTATCGCTGCGCTGCTGAGGGTGTTGCCGGCAGGCATCGCCCTGCTGATCTGGAGCCGTCGTTTCCCGCAGAGCGGCGAGTGGGCAAAGCTTATCGTTACCGGCATTTTAAATATCGGCGCTTTCCAGGCGCTGCTGTTTATCGCTGCCTATCGCTTACCCGGTGGACTGGCGGCGGTGATTGGCGCGATCCAGCCGCTGCTGGTGATGCTCCTCGCCTGGTGCGTTGATCGGCAGCGCTCGCCCTGGCTGGCGGTGTTCTCCGCCATCGCCGGTATACTCGGTATGGCCATGCTGCTGCTGTCGCCGCACACCGTCCTCGACCCGCTGGGGATCGGCGCGGCGTTTCTCGGCGCGATCAGTATGGCGCTGGGCACCTGGCTCTCCCGCCGCTGGGCGCTCTCCTTGCCGATTGTCGCGTTGACCGGCTGGCAGCTGGCGATTGGGGGAGTGGT
>NZ_PJDK01000118.1:0-11147 GCF_002837615.1 Klebsiella sp. X1-16S-Nf21 | reverse complement strand
CGCAGTTCTACTTCCGTACTACTGACGTGACTGGCACCATCGAACTGCCGGAAGGCGTAGAGATGGTTATGCCGGGCGACAACATCAAAATGGTTGTTACCCTGATCCACCCGATCGCGATGGACGACGGTCTGCGTTTCGCAATCCGTGAAGGCGGCCGTACCGTTGGCGCGGGCGTTGTAGCTAAAGTTCTGGGCTAATTCGTTAGCTTCGAATAAAAAGGGCGCTTCGGCGCCCTTTTTGCTGCGCGCAGTTCCGCGAAATAACGTGTACAACACACCATTCATAACGTGCGCTGCGGCGGATAATGCGCAAATGGTCTATTGTAATCATAACTATTCTCATTTAATATTTGTGCATAAATTGAACGGGAGTTTATATGTACGTTTGTTTGTGCAATGGCGTTAGCGATAAAAAAATTCGCCAGGTTGTTCGCCAGTTTCAACCGCAATCTTTTCAGCAATTACGTAAGTTTGTTCCCGTTGGAAATCAATGCGGTAAGTGTGTTCGAGCTGCACGTGAAGTGATGGAAGATGAATTAACCACCATGCCGGAATTCAAAGAAATCGCCTGAAGTCCGCGCTTCTCTTTTGACATCCCTATAGGCCGGACTACGCTTCAATAAGTGGAAGCGGAGGGACTATATAATGAAAGGTGATGTCAAAATCATAAGTTATCTCAATAAATTATTGGGAAATGAGCTGGTCGCAATCAATCAGTACTTTCTCCATGCGAGAATGTTCAAAAACTGGGGTCTGATGCGCCTCAACGATATTGAGTACCACGAATCAATTGATGAAATGAAGCACGCCGATAAGTACATCGAGCGTATTCTTTTCCTCGAAGGCATTCCTAATCTGCAGGATCTCGGCAAACTTGGCATCGGTGAAGATGTGGAAGAGATGCTGCAGTCAGATTTACGCCTGGAGCTGGAAGGCGCGCAAAACCTGCGTGAAGCGATCGCCTATGCCGACAGCGTACATGACTATGTCAGCCGCGATATGATGATTGAGATCCTGGCGGATGAAGAAGGCCATATCGACTGGCTGGAAACCGAACTCGATCTCATTGGCAAAATTGGCCTGCAAAATTACCTGCAGTCGCAGATCAAAGTGTCAGATTAGCCAGCGTTTGCCACCCGCACCAGAAACCTGCTGCCGCCAGAAATGGCCCAAATGGCAGCGGGTTATTCTTTTCCCATTTTCTGTTGCCGCCGCACCTGGCGGACAGTCCCAATATCACCCACGTCATGCCAGCGAGCAATGACGCTACCAGCACCAGCTGCGGCAGCATTCGCCAGCCATGCCAGGCCCCAAGGGCGGCGAGATATTTTATATCGCCATAGCCTAATCCTTCATGCCCACGGACCCTGCGGTATAGCCAATAAAGGGCGGCAAACGAGAGATAGCCGGCTAGTGCTCCCCAGACAGCCTCGTTGAGCTGATGCGGCGCCAGACAGAGATAAAAAAGCAAGCCGCTCCATAGCAGGGGACAGGTGAAACGGTCTGGCAGCAAGCCGTAACGCAGGTCCTGCTGACATAATGCTAGCGTCAATCCGCTATAGCACAGTAAGAAGGGGAGGGCGGCGAGCATAGGTTACCCCGTGATGAGCAATGAACATGGCCTCACTATGCTTATCGGCTCGGCGCAGGGCAAAATGCAATTTTCGAGAGTGGATGGCGCTTTGCGGATTTATTGGCAGCGTTACGGCGCTTGCACAGCGCACTATCGCGAAGACGCGCAAATCCCGGTGATGATTTTCTAAACAGCGCTTGCGTCGTGCCAGAATTTGCGTATAATGCGCGGGCCTGTCAAAGTTGACAGCCGGTTCGATATGAACCCTGATAGTGCTTTTTGCTATCAAACAATGTCCCCAATCGGGGGACTATGTAAGAACGGTTACACTCTCCCATCAATCGTAATGGGTATGAGGAGTAATCATTTCGTCTATAAAATAATTGGAGCTCTGGTCTCATGCAGAACCAAAGAATCCGTATCCGCCTTAAAGCGTTTGATCATCGTCTGATCGATCAATCAACCGCGGAAATCGTCGAGACTGCTAAGCGCACTGGTGCGCAAGTCCGTGGTCCGATCCCGCTGCCGACCCGCAAAGAGCGCTTTACCGTTCTGATCTCCCCGCACGTCAACAAAGACGCGCGTGATCAGTACGAGATTCGCACTCACAAGCGTCTGGTTGACATCGTTGAGCCAACTGAAAAAACCGTTGATGCTCTGATGCGTCTGGATCTGGCTGCCGGTGTAGACGTGCAGATCAGCCTGGGTTAATCAGGTCATCGAGCGATTGAGAGGTTGAAACAATGATTGGTTTAGTCGGTAAAAAAGTGGGCATGACCCGCATCTTCACTGAAGATGGCGTATCTATCCCAGTAACCGTAATCGAAGTTGAAGCAAACCGCGTTACTCAGGTTAAAGACCTGGCTAACGATGGCTACCGCGCAATCCAGGTTACCACCGGTGCTAAAAAAGCTAACCGTGTAACCAAGCCGGAAGCGGGTCACTTCGCTAAAGCTGGCGTTGAAGCTGGCCGTGGTCTGTGGGAATTCCGTCTTGCTGACGGCGAAGAATTCACCGTAGGTCAGAACATTAGCGTTGAACTGTTTGCTGACGTTAAAAAAGTTGACGTAACCGGTACCTCTAAAGGTAAAGGTTTTGCTGGTACCGTTAAGCGCTGGAACTTCCGTACCCAGGACGCTACTCACGGTAACTCCTTGTCTCACCGCGTTCCGGGTTCTATCGGTCAGAACCAGACTCCGGGCAAAGTGTTCAAAGGCAAGAAAATGGCAGGTCAGCTGGGTAATGAGCGTGTAACCGTTCAGAGCCTGGACGTAGTACGTGTTGATGCTGAGCGCAACCTGCTGCTGGTTAAAGGTGCTGTCCCGGGTGCTACCGGTAGCGACCTGATCGTTAAACCAGCTGTGAAGGCGTGAGGAGATAGCAATGGAATTAGTATTGAAAGACGCGCAGAGCGCGCTGACTGTTTCCGAAACTACCTTCGGTCGTGATTTCAACGAAGCGCTGGTTCACCAGGTTGTTGTTGCTTATGCAGCTGGTGCGCGTCAGGGCACTCGTGCTCAGAAGACTCGTGCTGAAATCACTGGCTCCGGTAAAAAACCGTGGCGCCAGAAAGGTACCGGCCGTGCGCGTTCTGGTTCTATCAAGAGCCCGATCTGGCGTTCCGGTGGCGTGACCTTCGCTGCTCGTCCGCAGGACCACAGTCAAAAAGTTAACAAGAAGATGTACCGCGGCGCGCTGAAAAGCATTCTGTCCGAACTGGTACGTCAGGATCGTCTGATCGTTGTCGAGAAGTTCTCTGTTGAAGCGCCGAAAACTAAGCTGCTGGCACAGAAACTGAAAGACATGGCTCTGGAAGATGTGCTGATCATCACCGGTGAGCTGGACGAGAACCTGTTCCTGGCCGCACGTAACCTGCACAAGGTTGACGTACGTGATGCGAACGGTATCGACCCGGTTAGCCTGATCGCCTTCGACAAAGTCGTAATGACTGCTGATGCTGTTAAGCAAGTTGAGGAGATGCTGGCATGATTCGTGAAGAACGTCTGCTGAAGGTGCTGCGCGCACCGCACGTTTCTGAAAAAGCGTCTACTGCGATGGAAAAAACAAACACCATCGTTCTCAAAGTTGCTAAAGACGCGACCAAAGCAGAAATCAAAGCTGCTGTGCAGAAACTGTTTGAAGTCGAAGTCGAAGTCGTTAACACCCTGGTAGTTAAAGGGAAAGTTAAACGTCACGGACAGCGTATCGGTCGTCGTAGCGACTGGAAAAAAGCTTACGTCACCCTGAAGGAAGGCCAGAATCTGGACTTCGTTGGCGGCGCTGAGTAAGTCGGAGGAGTAATACAATGGCAGTTGTTAAATGTAAACCGACATCTCCGGGTCGTCGCCACGTCGTTAAAGTGGTTAACCCAGAGCTGCACAAGGGCAAACCTTTTGCTCCGTTGCTGGAAAAAAACAGCAAATCCGGTGGTCGTAACAACAATGGCCGTATCACCACCCGTCATATCGGTGGTGGCCACAAGCAGGCTTACCGTATTGTTGACTTCAAACGCAACAAAGATGGTATCCCGGCAGTTGTTGAACGTCTTGAGTACGATCCGAACCGCTCCGCGAACATCGCGCTGGTTCTGTACAAAGACGGCGAGCGCCGTTACATCCTGGCCCCGAAAGGCCTGAAAGCTGGTGACCAGATTCAGTCTGGCGTTGATGCTGCAATCAAAGCAGGCAACACCCTGCCGATGCGCAATATCCCGGTTGGTTCTACCGTTCATAACGTAGAAATGAAACCAGGTAAAGGCGGTCAGCTGGCACGTTCCGCTGGTACTTACGTTCAGATCGTTGCTCGTGATGGTGCTTATGTCACCCTGCGTCTGCGTTCTGGTGAAATGCGTAAAGTCGAAGCAGACTGCCGCGCTACTCTGGGCGAAGTTGGCAATGCTGAGCATATGCTGCGCGTTCTGGGTAAAGCAGGTGCTGCACGCTGGCGTGGTGTTCGTCCTACCGTTCGCGGTACTGCGATGAACCCAGTAGACCACCCACATGGTGGTGGTGAAGGTCGTAACTTTGGTAAGCACCCGGTATCCCCGTGGGGCCTGCAGACCAAAGGTAAGAAGACCCGCAGCAACAAGCGTACTGATAAATTCATCGTACGTCGCCGTAGCAAATAATTTTAGAGGATAAGCCATGCCACGTTCTCTCAAGAAAGGTCCTTTTATTGACCTGCACTTGCTGAAGAAGGTAGAGAAAGCGGTGGAAAGCGGAGACAAGAAGCCCCTGCGCACTTGGTCCCGTCGTTCAACGATCTTTCCTAACATGATCGGTTTGACCATCGCTGTCCATAATGGTCGTCAGCACGTTCCAGTCTTTGTTTCCGACGAAATGGTTGGTCACAAACTGGGTGAATTCGCACCGACTCGTACTTATCGCGGCCACGCTGCTGATAAAAAAGCGAAGAAGAAATAAGGTAGGAGGAAGAGATGGAAACTTTAGCTCAACATCGCCATGCTCGTTCTTCTGCTCAGAAGGTTCGCCTCGTAGCTGACCTGATTCGCGGTAAGAAAGTGTCGCAGGCCCTGGATATTCTGACCTACACCAACAAAAAAGCTGCTGTACTGGTCAAGAAGGTACTGGAATCTGCCATTGCTAACGCTGAACACAACGATGGCGCTGACATTGATGATCTGAAAGTTGCGAAAATTTTCGTAGACGAAGGCCCGAGCATGAAGCGCATTATGCCGCGTGCTAAAGGTCGTGCAGATCGCATCCTGAAGCGCACCAGCCACATCACTGTGGTTGTGTCCGATCGCTGAGACTCTGGAGACTAGCAATGGGTCAGAAAGTACATCCTAATGGTATTCGCCTGGGTATTGTCAAACCATGGAACTCTACCTGGTTCGCGAACACCAAAGAATTCGCTGACAACCTGGACAGCGATTTTAAAGTACGTCAGTTCCTGACAAAAGAACTGGCTAAAGCGTCTGTATCTCGCATCGTTATCGAGCGTCCGGCTAAGAGCATCCGTGTGACCATTCACACTGCTCGCCCGGGTATCGTTATCGGTAAGAAAGGCGAAGACGTAGAAAAACTGCGCAAGGTCGTAGCGGATATCGCTGGCGTACCTGCACAGATCAATATTGCCGAAGTTCGTAAGCCTGAACTGGACGCTAAATTGGTTGCTGACAGCATCACTTCTCAGCTGGAACGTCGCGTTATGTTCCGTCGTGCGATGAAGCGTGCTGTACAGAACGCAATGCGTCTGGGCGCTAAAGGTATCAAAGTTGAAGTTAGCGGCCGTCTGGGCGGCGCGGAAATCGCACGTACCGAATGGTACCGTGAAGGTCGCGTACCGCTGCACACTCTGCGTGCTGACATCGACTACAACACCTCTGAAGCGCACACCACTTACGGTGTAATCGGCGTTAAGGTATGGATCTTCAAAGGTGAGATCCTGGGTGGTATGGCTGCTGTTGAACAACCGGAACCGGCTGCTCAACCTAAAAAGCAGCAGCGTAAAGGCCGTAAATAAGGAGCGTCGCTGATGTTACAACCAAAGCGTACAAAATTCCGTAAAGTGCACAAAGGCCGCAACCGTGGTCTGGCGCAGGGTACGGATGTTAGCTTCGGCACTTTCGGTCTGAAAGCTGTTGGCCGTGGTCGTCTGACTGCCCGTCAGATCGAAGCAGCACGTCGTGCTATGACCCGTGCAGTTAAGCGTCAAGGTAAGATCTGGATCCGTGTATTCCCGGACAAACCGATCACCGAGAAGCCGCTGGAAGTTCGTATGGGTAAAGGTAAAGGTAACGTGGAGTACTGGGTTGCCTTGATTCAGCCGGGTAAAGTCCTGTATGAAATGGACGGCGTACCGGAAGAGCTGGCCCGTGAAGCATTCGGCCTGGCAGCAGCGAAACTGCCGATCAAAACCACCTTTGTAACTAAGACGGTGATGTAATGAAAGCAAAAGAGCTGCGTGAAAAAAGCGTTGAAGAGCTGAACGCTGAGCTGCTGAACCTGCTGCGTGAGCAGTTCAACCTGCGTATGCAGGCTGCAAGTGGCCAGCTGCAACAGACTCATCTGCTGAAGCAAGTGCGTCGTGATGTTGCACGCGTTAAGACTTTACTGACTCAGAAGGCGGGTGCGTAATGACCGATAAAATCCGTACTCTGCAAGGTCGCGTAGTTAGCGACAAAATGGAGAAATCCATTGTTGTTGCTATCGAACGTATGGTGAAACACCCGGTATACGGCAAATTCATCAAACGTACGACCAAACTGCACGTACATGACGAGAACAACGAATGCGGTATCGGTGACGTGGTTGAAATCCGCGAATGCCGTCCGCTGTCCAAGACTAAGTCCTGGACGCTGGTTCGCGTTGTAGAGAAAGCGGTTCTGTAATAGAGTACGCATTCTCGATACGGATAAACGGCTCAGCGATGAGCCGTTTATTTTTTCTACCCATATCTGGTTTGTGGTGTTATAATGCCGCGCCCTCGATATGGGGCTTTTTAACGACCCTAATTTTCGGGTCTCAGTAGTAGTTGACATTAGCGGAGCACTAAAATGATCCAAGAACAGACTATGCTGAACGTCGCCGACAACTCCGGTGCACGTCGCGTAATGTGTATCAAGGTTCTGGGTGGCTCGCACCGTCGCTACGCAGGCGTAGGCGACATCATCAAGATCACCATCAAGGAAGCAATTCCGCGTGGTAAGGTCAAAAAAGGTGATGTGCTGAAGGCGGTAGTGGTGCGCACCAAGAAGGGTGTTCGTCGCCCGGACGGTTCTGTCATTCGCTTCGATGGTAATGCATGCGTTATTCTGAACAATAACAGCGAGCAGCCTATCGGTACGCGTATTTTTGGGCCGGTAACTCGTGAACTTCGTACCGAGAAGTTCATGAAAATTATCTCTCTGGCACCAGAAGTACTCTAAGGAGCGAATCATGGCAGCTAAAATCCGTCGTGATGACGAAGTTATCGTGTTAACCGGTAAAGATAAAGGTAAACGCGGTAAAGTAAAAAATGTCCTGTCTTCCGGCAAGGTCATTGTTGAAGGTATCAACCTGGTTAAGAAACATCAGAAGCCGGTTCCGGCCCTGAACCAACCAGGCGGCATCGTAGAGAAAGAAGCAGCTATTCAGATCTCTAACCTTGCTATCTTCAACGCGGCAACCGGCAAGGCTGACCGTGTAGGCTTTAGATTCGAAGACGGCAAAAAAGTCCGTTTCTTCAAGTCTAACAGCGAAACTATCAAGTAATTTGGAGTAGTACGATGGCGAAACTGCATGATTACTACAAAGACGAAGTAGTCGCTAAACTCATGACTGAGTTTAACTACAATTCTGTCATGCAAGTCCCTCGGGTCGAGAAGATCACCCTGAACATGGGTGTTGGTGAAGCGATCGCTGACAAGAAACTGCTGGATAACGCAGCAGCTGACCTGACAGCAATCTCCGGTCAAAAACCGCTGATCACCAAAGCACGCAAATCAGTTGCAGGCTTCAAAATCCGTCAGGGCTATCCGATCGGCTGTAAAGTAACTCTGCGCGGCGAGCGCATGTGGGAGTTCTTTGAGCGCCTGATCACTATTGCTGTACCGCGTATCCGTGACTTCCGTGGCTTGTCCGCTAAGTCTTTCGACGGCCGTGGTAACTACAGCATGGGTGTCCGTGAGCAGATCATCTTCCCAGAAATCGACTACGATAAAGTCGACCGCGTTCGTGGTTTGGATATTACCATTACCACTACTGCGAAATCTGATGAAGAAGGCCGCGCTCTGCTGGCTGCCTTTGACTTCCCGTTCCGCAAGTAAGGTAGGGTTACTTAATGGCTAAGCAATCAATGAAAGCACGCGAAGTAAAGCGCGTGGCTTTAGCTGATAAATTCTTCGCTAAACGCGCTGAACTGAAAGCTATCATCTCTGATGTGAACGCAACCGACGAAGATCGTTGGAACGCTGTTCTCAAGCTGCAGACTCTGCCGCGTGATTCCAGCCCGTCTCGTCAGCGTAATCGCTGCCGTCAAACAGGTCGTCCGCATGGTTTCCTGCGGAAGTTCGGGTTGAGCCGTATTAAGGTCCGTGAAGCCGCTATGCGCGGTGAAATCCCGGGTCTGAAAAAGGCTAGCTGGTAATTGTCACCAATTGAATCACGGGAGTAAAGACAGATGAGCATGCAAGATCCGATCGCGGATATGCTGACCCGTATCCGTAACGGTCAGGCCGCGAATAAAGCTGCGGTCACCATGCCTTCCTCCAAGCTGAAAGTGGCAATTGCCAACGTGCTGAAGGAAGAAGGCTTTATTGAAGATTTTAAAGTTGAAGGCGACATCAAGCCGGAACTGGAACTGACTCTTAAGTATTTCCAGGGTAAAGCTGTTGTAGAAAGCATTCAGCGTGTCAGCCGCCCAGGTCTGCGCATCTACAAACGTAAAGATGAGCTGCCGAAAGTTATGGCGGGTCTGGGTATCGCAGTTGTTTCTACCTCTAAAGGTGTTATGACTGATCGTGCAGCGCGCCAGGCTGGTCTTGGTGGCGAAATTATCTGCTACGTAGCCTAATCGGAGGAAAAAATGTCTCGTGTTGCTAAAGCACCGGTCGTTGTTCCTGCCGGCGTTGATGTTAAAGTCAACGGTCAGGTTATTACGATCAAAGGTAAAAATGGCGAGCTGACTCGTACTCTCAACGATGCTGTTGAAGTTAAACATGCAGATAATGCTCTGACCTTCGGTCCGCGTGATGGTTACGTAGACGGATGGGCTCAGGCTGGTACCGCGCGTGCCCTGCTGAACTCAATGGTTATCGGTGTTACCGAAGGCTTCACTAAAAAGCTTCAGCTGGTTGGTGTAGGCTATCGTGCAGCGGTTAAAGGGGATGTAGTAAACCTGGCTTTAGGTTTCTCTCATCCTGTTGAACATAAGCTGCCGGCCGGTATCACTGCAGAATGTCCGACTCAAACTGAAATCGTGCTGAAAGGCGCTGATAAGCAGGTGATCGGCCAGGTTGCAGCAGATCTGCGCGCCTACCGTCGTCCTGAGCCTTATAAAGGCAAGGGTGTTCGTTACGCCGACGAAGTCGTGCGTACCAAAGAGGCTAAGAAGAAGTAAGGTAACACTATGGATAAGAAATCTGCTCGTATCCGTCGTGCGACCCGCGCACGCCGCAAGCTCCAGGAGCTGGGTGCAACTCGCCTGGTGGTACATCGTACCCCGCGTCATATTTACGCACAGGTAATTGCTCCGAATGGTTCTGAAGTTCTGGTAGCTGCTTCTACTGTAGAAAAAGCTATCTCTGAACAACTGAAGTACACCGGTAACAAAGACGCGGCTGCAGCTGTGGGTAAAGCTGTTGCTGAACGCGCTCTGGAAAAAGGCATCAAAGATGTTTCCTTTGACCGTTCCGGGTTCCAATATCATGGTCGTGTCCAGGCACTGGCAGATGCTGCCCGTGAAGCTGGCCTTCAGTTCTAAGGTAGAGGTGTAAGATGGCTCACATCGAAAAACAAGCTGGCGAACTGCAGGAAAAGCTGATCGCGGTAAACCGCGTATCTAAAACCGTTAAAGGTGGTCGTATTTTCTCCTTCACAGCTCTGACTGTAGTTGGTGATGGTAACGGTCGCGTTGGTTTTGGTTACGGTAAAGCGCGTGAAGTTCCAGCAGCGATCCAGAAAGCGATGGAAAAAGCCCGTCGCAACATGATTAACGTCGCGCTGAACAACGGCACCCTGCAACACCCGGTTAAAGGTGTTCACACGGGGTCTCGTGTATTCATGCAGCCAGCTTCCGAAGGTACCGGTATCATCGCCGGTGGTGCAATGCGCGCCGTTCTGGAAGTTGCTGGGGTTCATAACGTTCTGGCTAAAGCATACGGTTCCACCAACCCGATCAACGTGGTTCGTGCAACTATTGATGGCCTGGAAAATATGAATTCTCCAGAAATGGTCGCTGCCAAGCGTGGTAAATCCGTTGAAGAAATTCTGGGGAAATAAACCATGGCAAAGACTATTAAAATTACTCAAACCCGCAGTGCAATCGGTCGTCTGCCGAAACACAAGGCAACACTGCTTGGCCTGGGTCTGCGTCGTATTGGTCACACCGTAGAGCGCGAGGATACTCCTGCTGTTCGTGGTATGGTCAACGCGGTTTCCTTCATGGTTAAAGTTGAGGAGTAAGAGATGCGTTTAAATACTCTGTCTCCGGCCGAAGGCTCCAAAAAGGCGGGTAAACGCCTGGGTCGTGGTATCGGTTCTGGCCTCGGTAAAACCGGTGGTCGTGGTCACAAAGGTCAGAAGTCTCGTTCTGGCGGTGGCGTACGTCGCGGTTTCGAGGGTGGTCAGATGCCTCTGTACCGTCGTCTGCCGAAATTCGGCTTCACTTCTCGTAAAGCGATGATCACCGCAGAGATCCGTCTCTCCGATCTGGCTCACGTAGAAGGCGATGTAGTAGACCTGAACGCGCTGAAAGCGGCAAACATTATCGGTGTCCAGATCGAGTTCGCGAAAGTGATCCTGTCTGGTGAGGTAACTCGTCCGGTAACTGTTCGTGGCCTGCGTGTGACTAAAGGTGCTCGTGCTGCTATCGAAGCTGCTGGCGGTAAAATTGAGGAATAAGTAGCAGAT
>NZ_PJDK01000117.1:0-11535 GCF_002837615.1 Klebsiella sp. X1-16S-Nf21 | reverse complement strand
GTCAATAATCTCAATTACTTAACTCATTGAAAAATTATTATTTTTTATCAAATCTTCATTTTCCCTCGTTTTAACGACCCGAAGCATCTGTGATTCACGTCTTATTTACATCATTTAAACCATTCGTTAACTGGATAAAAACACGGCAGCCTCGTTATAGTAGTTTTGTAAAATAAAACACTGTTGTACAGGGTAAAATAAAACGAGGTGTTCATGGAGATCGTTACCGCGCCGCACCTTGCGGTCAGAAACGAGTGGCTTGCGTTACATCGTGAAGCGCCATTACAACCCGAGCTGCCCATCATTGATGCGCATCATCATCTTTGGGATCGGCAAACCGGCCGCTATCTCACCCATGAGTTCAGCGACGATATCCAGACCTCAGGGCATCGCGTTGTCTCATCGGTCTATGTGCAATGCCGCTCCATGTTGCGTCGCGACGGGCCGGAGACGCTTAAACCGCTTGGTGAAATCGAGTTTGCCAGCGGTATCGCCGCGATGTTCGCCAGCGGACATTATGCAAACGCGCTCGGATGCGAAGCCATCATCGGCGGCCTTAGCTTGCTGGCGGGCGATGCGATGCAGCCTGCCATCGAGAGCGCGATAGCGTTATCCGGCGGCCGGCTGCGTGGGATGCGCAATCCGTTGGCCTGGCATCCCGATCCGCGGGTCACGTCCAGCCCGGTTACGCCACCGGCAGGACTGGCGCTGAGCGATCCGTTCCGTCGGGGCGCTCTCTGCCTTGCGAAAAATGGATTGTCGCTTGATGTGTGGGTTTACCACACGCAACTGGATGAAATTGCCGAGCTGGCGCGGCACATACCAACGCTTCAGATTGTGCTCGATCACTGTGGCGGGCCAGTCGGCGTTGGACCCTATTCAGAACGGGATCCAGACATGTTTCAGCAGTGGCGAAACAGTATGCGACATCTGGCGGAACTACCGAACGTATGCGTAAAAATTAGCGGATTTGGTATGACGGTCAGGGGATTTCCCTTCGCAGCGGCAGAAACACCGCCGGATTCGCAAATGCTGGCACAGGCCTGGCAACCGTGGTTTGAGACCATCGTTTCGCTTTTCGGTGCGGAACGCTGCATGTTCGCCAGCAACTTTCCGGTCGATAAAGGCATGTTTAGCTACGGCGTTTTCTGGAACGCCTGCAAACGCCTGGCGCAACAGATGTCCCCTGGCGAACAGGCGCAGTTGTTCTGGCGCACTGCCGCAACCTGTTATCGGTTAACCTCTGTGGAGAAGATCAATGACCAGTAAAAGCGAGCTGAATCAATTTACTGCGACTAAAGCGATGCCTGACACATTGCCGCAGCGCGTTGCTGAGAGGCGGACGCTGGCGCTGGGCGGCCTTGGCTGGACATTTGAAAGCTATGACTCCTTTCTGCTTTCATTGCTGTTGCCAGTACTGGGCGTGGTGTTCGGTATTAATAAAACCGAGCTTGGGCTGTTTATCAGCGTCACGGCCGGGGGGCAGATTATTGGCGGGATCCTGTTTGGTTTTATCGCCGACAAAATTGGCCGTGTAAAAACGGCGCTGACCTGTATCGCCATCTATTCACTCTTTTCCGGCCTGTTAGCCTTTACGCACGATCAACAACATTTCGCGCTGTTACGTTTTTGCGGCGCGCTGGGTATGGGCGGAATGTGGACATCGGGCGCGGCGCTGATTGCGGAAACCTGGCGGCCAGAGCGGCGCGCGCGCGGCGGGGCGCTGATGCAAATGGGGTTGCCCGTTGGCGCGATTCTGGCCATCAGCCTGACGGCAATCGTCAGCTCGGTTAATGGCGGCCTGGAGCAGGGGGCATGGCGCTATCTGTTTATGATCGGCGCGCTGCCGGTGTTCATTATGAGCGTGGTGGCCTGGTTCACACCGGAATCGCAGGTTTGGCTTGCTCGTCAACAGGCGAAGGCGACGAGTAGTCAACCTGCCGCGAAGCTGGGTAAACACAATCTGAAAGGTCTGCTGCTGGCCTTTGTCTTTATCTTTTTTATTCAGTATCTGTTCTGGGGCGTATTCACCTGGACACCCACCTATCTGCGAGAAGTCAAACACCTGGATTTTTTGCACAGTCTGAAATTTGTATTTGCGCTGCAGGCTGGGGCCATCGCGGGGTTTCTGGTGTTTTCGGTGCTGGCGGATAAATGGGGACGCCGTCCAATGTTCCTGATTTATCTGTTAACGGGCGCCATTGCCGTCGCGCTTTACCTTGTGACCACGCAACCCATCATTCTGATGGTGGCGATTTTCATGGCCGGTTTCGGGGTTAACGGTATTTTTGCGGGCTCTGGACCCTTCCTGGCGGAAATCATTGGAGACACGTCATCGCGCGGTTTCCTGATGGGGCTTGCCTACAATGGCGGCCGTCTGGGCGGATTTATTGCGCCGCTACTGATTGGTGCTGTCGCCAATGCCGGCGGTTTCACCGCGGGACTGGCGACGACCGTGGTTGCTTTCCTTGCGGCGATGCTGGTGGTGTGGCGAGCGCCGGAAACCAGAGGCATCAAGCTGAAGTAACGTATTTCATCTCTACATCGTTTTCCTGATAAACATAATGAAACCCTGCGAGGAAACCATGACCGATCAATTACCGAACCGCGCTATCGATAACGATGCGCTGGAAAAAGAGACCATGCGGCGGGTTATCTGGCGCATCCTGCCTTTCCTGGTTGTCAGCTACCTGGTGTCGATTATTGACCGGGGCAATATTGGTATGGCTGCGCTGCAGATGAATGAGGATCTGGGCCTGAGTAAGGCGGCTTTTGGCTTCGCCAGCAGTTTGTATTTTGTCGCCTATTTTATCTTTGAGGTGCCCAGCAACCTGGCGATGCAGAAGGTGGGGGCGCGCTTGTGGATCCCGCGCATTATGATCAGTTGGGGAGTGGTATCGATGTGTATGGCGCTGGTGCAGAACACCACCTCCCTTTACATCGTCCGTTTTTTACTGGGCGCTGCCGAAGCGGGCTTTTTTCCGGGCGTGGTACTCTATCTTACCTGGTGGATCCCGTCACGCTACCGTGCGCGTATTATTGCCTCTTTTATGGTGGCCATTCCGCTGGCTAACTTTATCGGCTCACCGCTTTCAGGGCTGATCCTGATGCTGGATGGCTGGTTAGGGCTGCGCGGCTGGCATCTGTTATTCATTATTGAAGGGTTGCCGGCGGTGCTCCTGGGGATTGCCGCTTTCTTTATTTTGCGCGACCGCCCGCATCAGGCTGGCTGGTTAAACGACCGGCAGAAGACGTGGCTGGAAAACACGCTTCAGGCGGAGCGCCAACAGCAGAAACAGATCGGTCATACCACCACATGGCAACTGTTGAAGCATCGCCAAATCTGGCTGATGGCGTTGATTTACGCCGGTGCGTCGTCTGCCGGCACCACGCTTAGCGTCTGGTCTCCACAACTGCTGAAGTCGTTCCATCTTGATAACCTGACCACCGGGCTGCTGAATGCCATCCCCTATGGACTGGCGTCGGTGCTGATGATTGTCTGGGGACGCAGTTCGGACCGGAAAAATGAACGCCGCTGGCACACGGCGCTTACCCTCTTTATGATTGCGGCTGGCGTGTTCGCGGCATTTATCAATCTGTCGCTTCCGGCCACCATTATGATCCTCAGTACCATACTGATTGGCGCTTATGCGGCGAAGGGCCCCTTCTGGGCGCTGGCATCGGGCTGGATGAGCAGCACGTCAGCCGCCGCCGGGCTGGCGGCCATCGGCGCGATCGCCAACCTGATTGGCGGCGCGGTGATGGTGAATGCCTATGGCATTATTAGCGAACGGACAGGAAGCCATACGCTGGCGATGCTGCCGCTGGCCGCCTTGTGTCTGGCAGGCGGCATTGCGGTGCTGGCCATGGGACGGCGTTACTCGCAGACTGCCAGGCAGGAAAAACAGATGACCCATTAATAAGCAAAGGCGGGATTTTTCCCGCCTTCTTAGCCAATCTTACTCTTTCAGACCGTAAAACCTTTCGCAGAATGGCTTGCTGGCGCCTAGCTTGAGCGACAGGCGGTTGGCCGTCTCCTGCATGAGCTGGCTGATGCCGTTTTCTTTACGATCTTCCGTCAGACGCGATGCCGGCCCGGTCAGGGCCAGCGCCGCGATCAGTTTATCGTGGACGCCAAACACCGGCATTGCGAAGGCCGCGGTGTGCGGGTCGCGCGCGCCGGAGGTATAGAACGGCAGCGTCGGTTCGTCTTCCTGCAACGATTCACCCAATCCCCAGTGGCGTAAAACCTTGCTGATAGCGGAACCATCCAGCGGGAACTGGCTGCCGGGCAGGTTGCTGTGGCGTAATCCCTGGGAGGCTTCGGCGCGGAACAGACACAGGCGCTGTCCCCCCTCAATCACATACCAGCTCGCGCTTTCGCTGGAGGCCTGTGACAGCGCCTGCAATTCCGGCTGTACGACTCTGGCAAGTTCAAATGATTGCTCATAGAGCTTGCCGAGATAGAGCAGACGGTGGCCGAGCGTATAGGTGCCATCGTCGTGCCGGATGATGTAGTTCATTCGCTCAAGCGAATTCATCAGGCGATAAACGGTTGTTTTGTGATATCCCGAAAGCTGGGCCAGCTCCGTTAACGTCAGACTGTCATTACCGGGACGGAAGCAATCAAGTAAAGCCAGCGCCTTTTCAACGGCAATTACGCCTTCATTCCCCATCATGTTCTCCTTTTTGCCGAACAAAATTGTACCTGAATTTTGTGAGTAACTTCGTGTTTACATCACAAACAACTTCGCAACACTGGCGAAAAGCGAAGCAATGCTCGTATAGTTGTTTTATATAGTACACGTGAGTTGTATCTAGTAAAACAAATGGAGAGTAACCATGCCTGCTTCGCAACAGAAACTCATCAACTTTGATATTGCGCGTGTTGACGCGGAAGAGGTCCGCCAGGCCGCCGAATTTCAGGCCGCCATTCTGGCTGACGTGGCCGGACGCCGTGGCACATTACATGGCCGCATCAAGCCGCTGGCGCCGCATATGGCGGTTGCCGGGCCAGCGATTACCGTAGAGGTCCGCCCGGGGGATAACCTCGCTATTCACGCCGCAATGGCCGTCGCCAAACCTGGCGATGTGCTGGTCATCGACGGGAAGGGCGATCTCTCCTGCGCGCTGCTGGGAGAGATCATGGCGACGCAGGCCCAGGCCAGCGGTATCGCAGGGATTATCATTGACGGTGCCGTTCGCGATGCGGAAACCTTAAGTAACCAACGCTTTCCGGTTTTCGCCGCCGGCCTGAATCCGTGCGGCCCCACCAAGTTCATTCCAGGCAGGGTCAATCACGCTATTTCAGTCGGTGGCGCCGCCGTGCAGGCAGGTGACTTAGTGGTAGGGGATATTGACGGCGTGGTCGTTATCCCGCGCGATGAAGTTCGCACCATCATCGAACTGGCGAAAGGCAAACTGGCGATGGAATCAAAACGTCTGGTTGCTATCCGCGACGGCGACCTTCGTCCGCACTGGCTGGAGAGCGCTCTGCGTCAGGCAGGGATGCTGAGCGAAGGGGAGACACTGCCATGAGCGCTAAAAACGTCATCCTGATTACCGGCAGCGATTTGGCTGCAGCAGCGCTGGAGATGCTGGAAGATTACGAGCTTGTCTTTGCCGGCCGCCAGCCAACAGAATCCCAGCTGATAGCCTTGTGCCAGCAGCACAATCCGCTCGCGATACTGGTGCGCTATGGCAAAATCACGGCCGCCGTCATGGATGCCGCCCCGGCATTGAAGGTGATTGCCAAACATGGCAGCGGCATTGATGTCATTGACGTTGAGGCGGCCACCGCGCGCGGCATAATGGTTCGCGCGGCGACGGGGGCCAATGCCGCCGCGGTTTCCGAACACACCTGGGCGTTAATTCTGGCCTGTGCCAAGTCGGTAATTCCGCTTGACCGCCGCCTGCGTGAAGGGCACTGGGATAAATCAACGCATAAATCACTCGAACTTGAGGGCAGAACGCTGGGACTGGTCGGCCTCGGCGCTATTGGCAGCCGTGTGGCGAAAATTGCCGTCGCCTTTGGTATGAAGGTTCTGGCTTACGATCCCTACGCGAAAACGGTCCCGCCGGAATGTGAACGTGTTGACGAACTCAAAGACCTGCTGATGCAGGCCGATGTTCTGTCCCTTCATTGTCCCTTGACGCAACACAACAGAGGAATGATCAATGCTGCCACGCTGGCGCAGTGTAAGCCGGGCGCTATCCTGGTGAATACTGCGCGCGGCGGGTTGATTGACGATGTGGCGCTGGCCGCAGCATTAAAAGCGGGGACCTTGCGCTGGGCGGCGCTCGACAGCTTTCACAGTGAACCACTCACCACGCCGCATATCTGGCAGGCGATTGATAATGTCATTCTGTCTCCGCATGTGGGTGGCGTTAGCGATGCCTCTTACGTGAAAATGGGGACCGCCGCCGCAGCCAACATTCTGCAGGTGCTGCAGGAGTCGGCTCAGACAGAAACAACGTTTTGAGTGTTAACCGAACCTGCGCTCCCGGTTAATTTTTCGGCACTCTGTTTTCCGTGGCGCAGGGAGCGGCCAGACGCCGCCCCCTGCGCCGGCGGCGCTGCGCTTGCGCGGGCCTACAGTATATGAGCTTACGGGCGGCCTCCGTAGGCCGGGTAAGCGTAGCGCCACCCGGCAAAACAGGGCTGCCTGGACGGTAATCAACTCACCAGTTGCTTGAGCAGCGCAAAGGCTTCTTTCATCTTGTCTTCGCTGACCACAAAGGCACGCAGTTGATTCTCTGCATCCAGGCCTTTCGCCACCAGCCCCTCTTTGGCGGCTACGATATTCCACGTCAGATCGTCGCGGCGGGTGTCGCCGGCCAGATGCAGCGGCAGATCCGGCGTTTTCACTTTCACCAGCATTGGCGGCAAGGTGAGCTCGCCCGTTTGCGCCAGCAGGTTTTTACTCAGGCACATGGCGCTGAGTAAAATCGGCTGCAGGAACGGCAGTACCGTACCGTTGATTTCCGCACAGTCGCCGAGCGCATAAATCGCCGGGTCGCTGGTTTGCAGTTGATTATTGACCACCACGCCGCGGTTAATCTGCAATCCGGCATGGCGCGCCAGCGACGTTTCCGGGCGCAGGCCGGCGGCGGCCACCACCGCATCGACGGTTATCGCGCGCTGGCGGTCGAGACTGACGCGAATGCCGTCGGCGGTTTGCTCTAACCCCTCAAGCTGCGCCTTGAGCATCAGATGTACGCCCATCTCGGTAAGCCGATGCTGCAGGCGGCTACTGGCCTCCGGCGGCATCAGCGCCGCCAGCACGCTGGCTGAGTTATCGACCACCGTTACCGCTTTACCGGCGCGGCAGAAATCCATCGCCAGTTCGCAGCCAATCAGGCCGCCGCCGACGATCAGCACGCGCTTCGCGTCGTGCAGCTGGCTCTGCGCCGCGCCATATTCGCGCTGGCTGTTCAGCGTCAGCATTAGCTCGCGTCCCGGCACCGGCGGGATAAACGGCGTCGCCCCGGTGGCCAGCACCAGTTTGTCATAGCGCCACTGGTTATCCTGGCTCTTCACTAACCGTTTTTCGGCGTCGATATCGCTCACCCAGGTATGGGGAAACAGACGCAGATTATACTGCTCGGCGAACTCGCCGGCGCTTTGCAGGGTCAGATCGTCGGCCTTCTGCCCGCGGCTGATGACATGGCTGAGGTCCGGTTTGTTGTATTCATCCATGCTATCGGCGGCGATTAAGGTCAGCGGGATTTGCATATCCTGCTTACGGATATTTTTCACCAGCTGGCGGGCCGCGAAGCCCGAGCCGATGATGACGATGCCATCACTCATTTTGCCTCCGTCGCCAGTACGTCAAAGACATCTTTGCCAAGAGAACACTCTGGGCAGAGGAAATTGTCCGGCACTTCACTCCACGGCGTACCCGGCTGGACATCCTGGTTAGGTTCGCCTTTCGCCGGGTCATAGACCCACTGGCACACGCTGCACTGCATCATGGGACCGAGGTCAGCGGCCGCGGCGGCGGCACAGGCACAGTCCTGTTGTTCCGGCGTTGTCGCTGCTTCAGCAACCGGCAGCGGCGAGAGGGCCCACTGACGAGCGATATCGCGTCCGTGTTGGCGGCACAATTCCAGCGCGTCGATATCCGGGCGCCATTTGGCTTTCAGGCTCAGCGACATCTCAAAGCCGGCATCCTGCAGGCGGGTGGAGAGGCGGTCTACCGCGCCGCCGCTCCAGCCGTGCGAGCCAAAGGCGCTGGCGCGTTTATTGCGAAAACGCAGCCCGGTCATCTCTTCCACCAACCCGGCGATTTTCGGCATCATCACGTTGTTCATGGTGGAGGTGCCCACCAGCACACCTTTCGAGCGGAAAACGTTGGTGAGAATGTCGTTTTTGTCGCTGCGGGCGACGTTGAAGATTTTTACCGCCACCCGCGGGTCAACTTCGGTGATCCCCTGGGCAATGGCGTCCGCCATCATACGGGTGTTGTTGGACATGGTGTCGTAGAAAATCGTGATGCGATCTTCCTGATAATCCGCCGCCCACTCGAGGTATTTCTCGACGATTTGCGTCGGGTTATCGCGCCAGACCACGCCGTGGGAGGTGGCAATCATCTCCACCGGCAGGTTGAAGCCGAGGATTTCAGTAATTTTCGGCGTCACCAGGCGGCTGAACGGCGTCAGGATGTTGGCGTAGTAGCGCTGGCACTGTTCGTACAGTTCAATCTGGTCCACTTCATCGTTGAACAGGTGTTCGTCGCAGTAGTGCTGGCCGAAGGCATCATTGCTGAACAGCACCGCATCGCCGGTCAGGTAGGTCATCATGCTGTCAGGCCAGTGCAGCATCGGTGTTTCCACGAAGATCAGCTGTTTACCATTACCGATATCGAGAGTATCGCCGGTTTTCACCACGTGGAAGTTCCACTCCGGATGGTGATGGTGGCCGTTGATCGAGTCGATGGCGTTGGCGGTGCAGTAGATCGGCGTATCCGGGATCTGCATCATCAGTTCGGTCAGCGCGCCGGCATGGTCCTCTTCGGCGTGGTTAATGACGATGTAGTCGAGGTCGGCCAGATCGATTTCGCTGCGCAGGTTCTGCACGAACTCGCGGCTGAATTTATGATCGACGGTATCGATCAGCACGTTTTTCTCTTCGCGGATGAGATAGCTGTTGTAGCTGCTGCCGCGCAGCGTTTTATATTCGGTGCCGTGGAAATCACGCACTTCCCAGTCACGTTGGCCAACCCAAAGAATGTTATTTTTAACCGCAATAGACATAGCAACCTCAATCAATACAGTGTGTTTAAACTCAGTTGACTGGCTTATATCAAGTTGCATGCCAACTTTTTAATTCATTGATAATTAGCTATTTTTAATTTTTTTCTGATTTTGGTTGCTGTCAAAATGACAATGGCTAAAATAGTCGATATGACAATGCGTGTTGTCAAAATGACAATGGAGCGGCAATGAGTTTTTCCGTCGACGAGCTGGCGAGAATCGCCATTGATTTACAAAGCGATATCGGTCATGCCGACCGTTTTTCGCGCCTGATTACTACCCTGCGGCAGATCCTCGGCTGCGATGCCTCAGCGCTGCTGCGCTATGAGGCGCATCAGTTTGTGCCGCTGGCGATCGATGGCCTGGCGCAGGATGTGCTTGGTCGGCGCTTTGCCCTGGAAGGACACCCGCGGCTTGAGGCGATTGCGCGCGCCGGGGATGTGGTGCGCTTCCCGGCGGATAGCGATTTGCCCGACCCCTATGACGGGCTGATCCCCGGTCATGAGAGCCTGAAGGTTCACGCCTGCGTTGGCCTGCCGCTGTTTGCCGGACAGACGCTGATTGGCGCGCTGACCCTTGATGGTATGGATGCCGATCGTTTTGATAGTTTCAGCGATGAAGAGCTGCGGCTGATTGCCGCGCTGGTGGCTGGCGCCTTGAATAACGCGCTGCTCATCGCCCGCCTTGAGGCGCAAAATGTGTTGCCGGTGCAACCGGTGAATGACGCGCAGCCTGAGCGTCAGGAGATTATCGGCCTGTCGGCACCCATGCTGCAGCTGAAAAAAGAGATCGATATCGTCGCCGCCTCGGATTTAAACGTGCTGATAAGCGGCGAAACCGGCACCGGTAAAGAGCTGGTGGCGAAGGCGGTGCACCAGGGATCGCCGCGAGCCGCCAATCCGCTGGTCTATCTCAACTGCGCGGCGCTGCCGGAAAGCGTGGCGGAGAGCGAGCTGTTCGGCCATGTGAAAGGGGCATTTACCGGGGCTATCAGCAACCGCAGCGGTAAATTTGAGATGGCTGATAACGGCACCCTGTTCCTTGATGAAATCGGCGAACTGTCGCTGGCGCTGCAGGCGAAACTGCTGCGCGTGCTACAGTATGGCGATATTCAGCGCGTCGGCGATGACCGCAGCCTGCGGGTCGATGTGCGGGTGCTGGCGGCGACGAACCGCGATCTGCGCCAGGAGGTGGTGGAAGGGCGCTTTCGCGCCGACCTGTACCATCGGCTGAGCGTCTTCCCGCTGTCGGTTCCGGCGCTACGCGAACGGGAAAACGATGTGGTGCTGCTGGCGGGCTATTTCTGTGAGCAGTGCCGCCTGCGGATGGGGCTGGCGCGGGTGATACTCAGCGAAGCGGCGCGAAACAGGCTGCAGCAGTGGTCCTGGCCGGGCAACGTGCGCGAACTGGAGCATGCTATTCACCGGGCGGTGGTGCTGGCGCGGGCCACCCAGGCCGGTGATGAAGTGGTACTGGAGCCGCAGCATTTCCAGTTTGCGGTGACGGCGCCGATGTTGCCGACTGAGACGGCGGCAGCGGCGCCGGCGACGGAAAACGTCAATTTGCGCGAGGCGACCGACTCTTTTCAGCGAGAAGCGATTAGCCGCGCCCTGGAGGCGAACCAGCGCAACTGGGCGGCGACCGCCCGTGCGCTGGAACTGGACGTCGCCAACCTGCATCGGCTGGCGAAACGTCTGGGGCTTAAAGGATCCCTGCCTGGTAAAAATTCTGCAGGTTGATGGCGCCGACCAGTTGGCCGTTTTCATCCACCACCGGCGCGGCGCTGATTTTGTGTTTCATCAGCCGCTCTTTGGCTTCCACCGCGCGGCTTTCCGCCTGCAGCGTCACGCCGTTGCGGGTCATCGCCTGAGTGACGCCATCGTTGAGCGTACCGCCAGCAACCAGCCAGCGGCGCAGGTCGCCGTCGGTGAAAACGCCCTGCACGCGGTTGGCTTCATCGCAGACCGCCACCAGGCCGAGCCCGGTTCGGCTGAGTTCGAGCATGGCGTCCATGACGTTGGCCTCGGCGTTGACCCGCGGCACTTCTTCGTCGCGGCGCATCAGGTGATGCACCTTGTTCAGCAGACGCGCGCCGAGGGCGCCCGCCGGGTGGGAACGGGCGAAATCTTCTTCATTGAAACCGCGCGCCTGCATCACCGCCATCGCCAGCGCGTCGCCCAGCATCAGCGTGTTGACGGTGCTGGAGGTCGGCGCCAGATGCATCGGGCAGGCTTCGCGCTCCACGGCGATATCCAGCACCGCTTTTGCCGCCAGCGCCAG
>NZ_PJDK01000116.1:0-11673 GCF_002837615.1 Klebsiella sp. X1-16S-Nf21 | reverse complement strand
GCTCAGCGCCAGCACGCGGGCGACCAGCTTTTCGATCCCGGTGGCGGCTTGAGCAATATTCTCTGCCAGCATATACGCCGGGGTGGTGACCACTTTGTTCTCTTCATCCACCACGATGTCGTCGACCGGACAAGGCACGTGCTCCGCCCCCATCTCTTCGACCACATCGGCAGTATCGAGATCGGTCCCGATGGTTATGCGCAGCGGAAACGCAAAAATCTTCGGCAGCAGCGCCGGGGCAATGCACATGAAACCCAGCGGTTTGCCGGCCTGATGCATCGCCAGTGCCAGAGCCTGCAGATCGCGGTCCACCTGACATTCGCTGCCCTCGGCGGCGAAGCTGCTTAAATTTTTCGCCGCGCCGAAGCCGCCGGGGACGATCAGCGCGTCCAGCGTCTCCGCACGCGCCTGCGTCAGCGGTAAGATGTCGCCGCGGGCAATTCGCGCCGCTTCCACCAGCACATTGCGTTGCTCCGTCAGCGGTTCCCCCGTCAGATGGTTGATGACGTCGCGCTGCGGTTTATCGGGTGCAAAGCACACCGCCTGCGCGCCGTTGCGCGCGATCGCCAGCAGGGTAATCACCGCTTCATGAATTTCACTGCCGTCGTACACGCCGCAGCCGCTCAGTACCACACCAATTTTTTTCATCGCTTTCGCTCCTCCATGCAACTCGCTGAAACCAGTCAAAAATGTCGATTTACTCGCTATGCTTCACATATTTTACTGATTCATGTAACAAATTAGTTAAGCTTTGCTATCTTAATGAGCGAGCAATCCACTTCTCAGGTTGCGCCACGTAACAACATCACTCAAATAACACTGGCTCAACCACCAGTTCCCTGGTGTTGGCGCAGTATTCGCGCACCCCGGTCTGTCCGGGGTCATTTTTTCCCGGCCTTCGCCACCCACGCCTTCAGTACCGCCACGTCGTTTTGCCACTCAGATTTCATCTCTTCAACCCATTCAGCGACATTATCAGACCAGGCTGGCAGATCCGGCGTCTGGATCTGCTGCCCCAGCTGCTGGATGTGGCGCAGACCAATAGAACCCGCCGCCCCTTTGATCTTATGCCCCTCTTCGACAATCCCTTTTTGATCGCGGGCGGTGAGATTGGACTCGAGGACAGACATATAGCCCGGCATCATCTTCTCAAACACCGCGAGGCCATCGTTGATAAGCTTCGGTCCCACCAGTTCGATATATTGCTCCAGCATATCGGTATCCAGCACCGCGTCGGCTTTATGCAGATCGGCCGCCGGCGCTTCCTGCGCTTCCTCTTCCGGCGCATCCCAGAATTTCTTGATCATGGCCGTGAGCGCTGGCACCGACAACGGCTTGCTCAGCACATCGTCCATCCCGGCGTCGAGATACTCTTTCTTATTCTTCAGTACGTTGGCGGTCAGGGCCACCAGCGGCGGCAGCTCATCCGCGGCAAAGTTCTGTTTTAGCTGGCGAGAGATATCCAGCCCCGTCATATCCGGCAATTGAATATCCAGCAACACCAGGTCGTACTCGCCTGGCTCAAACATCTCCAGCGCGGCTTTCCCGGTCATGGCGACATCCACGCTGTTGCCCAGCTTTTCCAGCACCGAACGGGCCACAATGACGTTGAGCTCAATGTCTTCCACCAGCAGCACGTTAAGCGCGGGTAATGGCATGTCGTCTTCCGCCAACGTATCTTCCACTTCTTCCGCAATGGCAGGCGCATGGACGGTGAGCGTAAAGGTCGCCCCTTTACCCGGCTGGCTGGTTACGCTGATATCGCCGCCCATATTGCGCGCCAGGCGACGCGAGACGGCGAGACCAATGCCGGTTCCGGTGGCTGGTTTGCCGCCGTGGCTGTCTTTGACCTGGTAATACATGGCGAAAATTTTGTCCTGTTCCGCTTCAGGAATACCGATACCGGAGTCTTCCACTTCGAAGTGCAGGATATCGCCTTCGTCATAGCGCACGCGGACATTCACCCCGCCGCCCTGGGGGGTAAACTTCACGGCGTTGCTGATAAGGTTCCACAGGATCTGGCGCAAACGCGTACCGTCGGTGATCACTTTATGCGGTAGCGGCAGGCTCGGCTCCAGCACAAAGCGCAGGCCCTTCTGCTGGGCCTGCAGACCGGAGAGGTTTTCAAGGTCGGCAAGGAAGCTGGTGAAGTCCACCGGCTGGTTATCGAGCTGTACCTTACGGCGCTCCATTTTATCCATGTCGATAATATCATTGAAGATATTCCCCAGCGTCACCGCCGAGACATGGATGGTTTTCAGGTATTTCTCCTGCTCGCTGGTCAGTTCGGTATCCAGCAAAATACGGCTCAGCCCGACGATCCCGTTTAGCGGGGTACGCAGCTCATGGCTGATGGTCGAGATAAAGGTAGTTTTATCCCGGCTGGCGCGCTCGAGGGCGTCCTGATAGCGTTTTCGTTCGGTGATATCGCGCCCGAAGCCCATCAGGCCGCGACGCTTACCGACGCGATCGTAGTACGGGACCTTGCGGATTTCGAAGCACGCTTTGCGACCATCGGGATAGTCCAGCCACTGCTCATAGGTCAGCGATACATTGTGGCGGAACACCTTCTCGTCGGTTTCCAGCACCTTTTCCGCGGCCTCTTCGCTATAGACGTCCTGCGGTTTGAGATGGATCAGCTGTTTCTCACTTTTGCCGGTCAACAGCTCCATCGCCCGGTTACAACCTGAAAACTCCTTATCTTCATTGCGATAGAAGACCAGGTCCGGGGAAGCATCAAGGAAAGAGCGCAGAAAGGAGGATTGCTGTTCGAGTTGGATCTGCGTCTCTTCACGCTCTTTCATCTCGATCTTCAACTGCTCGAGAGTGGTCTCGCGCTCGGCTTCTGCTTTTTCACGTTCGCCTATCTCCTGATTCAACTGCGCGATGTTATCTTTCAGCTGCACATTCAGCTTCAGATCGCGCTCGCGCATCTCCTCCAGCTTGTCCACCAGCCGCGAAAGACGCTGGCGGGACTCTTCGAGCTGCTCCACCACCACCGAGAGAAAGTAGACCGCCCAGGGGGTGATCAGCAGACCGAAGAAGATAGAGCGGATAACGTCGATACTTTCAACCTGGCCATGCAGCACCATAGTGACCGCCATCTGTACCACAATGGCCAGCACCACCAGCGCAAGAGCCAACAGCATCGAAAAGCGGACCAGACCCAGCTTCATCATCAGGTCGACATAATACTGCGCCAGCATACGAATTTGCTTCATAGGGGATTCCTTCACGACAACTCCGCACAATAATACTCAATTCTGAGCAATGCGCTGTAAGTTGTGCAAAAAATGCGGGAAGGAGCTGATATGACGGCTGGTCGCCAAGGCGAACCAGCCGCTAAAAAGAGGCAAGGTCAGGAGAACGATTAGCGCTTGCTTAACGCCTCCCAGAGCCCCTTCAGGTAGGTCACGCCGAGAGCGCGGTCGTACAAGCCATAGCCTGGCCGTCCGGTCTCTCCCCAGATAAAGCGGCCATGATCCGGGCGAATATAGCCGTCGAACCCGTTGTCATACAGCGCTTGCATCACCTTGTACATATCCAGGGAACCGTACTCTGACGGATGGGCGCACTCGTAAAAATCTTTATCCCGTATCAGCTTAATATTGCGGACGTGGGCAAAGTGGATCCGTTTGCGCCGGGTAAACTCTGCCAGGATGGCGTACACATCGTTATCCGGATCTTCGGCAATCGAGCCGGTGCAGAGTGTGATGCCGTTAGCGGGCGAATCGACGGCCCGGCAGATCCAGTCCAGATCGTCGCGGTTTTTGACCACCCGCGGCAGGCCAAAAATGGAGTACGGCGGATCGTCCGGATGGATCGCCATTTTCACCCCGACCTCTTCACAGACCGGGATCACCGCCCGCAGAAAATAGACCAGGTTCTCCCGCAGCTTGTGGTCATCCACCGCGCTATATTTGGCAAACAGGGTCTGCACCTCCGCCAGCCGTTCTGGCTCCCAGCCCGGCAAGGCGAAGCCGTTTGAGTTCTCCAGTACCTCTTTCACTACGTCTTCCAGCCGTTTATCGATATCTTTCTTCTCAAAAGCCATCGTCAACGAACCATCCGGCAGGACGTAGTTCATATCCGTCTTCATCCAGTCAAAAACCGGCATGAAGTTATAACAGATAACTTTGACGCCGAAGCGGGCAAGGTGGCGAATGGTCTGCTGATAGTTGGCAATATAGCGGTCACGGGAAGGAAGGCCGATTTTAATGTCATCATGAATGTTGACGCTCTCTATCACCTCCATTTTCAGGCCCGCGGCATGGGCCTGGCTGACCAGACGCTCAATTTTATCGACTGGCCATACCTCACCCACCGCGACGTCATAGAGCGCGCCGACGACCCCCTCCACGCCGGGCACCTGTCGTATATGCTCTAATGAAACCTTGTCTTCCTCTGGCCCAAACCAGCGCATTGTCATCTGCATCGTTATCACCTGCTTCATAATTTGTGTTTTTACCCTACTACCATACCAGTAATCATAATCGAATTGCCCTTTCCTGTCGTGATAACGATCACATTCCTGCACCGGGCAAGCCCATCCCGGCGCATTCATATTTTTTTTCAATTTATTTCAATAGATTAATAATAGTCTGGCTTTTTCTGACGACCTCTTCCAAATGTGATCCAGAGCTATTTATGATCAAATGCATACTTGTATGGTAATAAAAACAGGTGAAATTCGTTCGCGAAACAGACAATGGAAGGAACAGAAATGAGAAGCGTCATCGTCAAAGAGCCAGGCCAACTGAACATTGCATCACGTCCGGTTCCCGTTCCGGGCAGCCATGAAGTACGGGTGAAAATCGCCTTTGCCGGGATCTGCGGTTCCGATGTACACATCTATCAGGGCCACAACCCCTTCGCGAAATATCCCCGCGTTATTGGTCATGAATTCTTCGGCATTATCGATGCCGTCGGCGAGCAGGTCTCTCCGGCGCGTATTGGCGAACGCGTCGCGATCGATCCGGTGGTCAGCTGCGGCCATTGTTATCCCTGCTCGGTTGGTCGGCCGAATGTTTGCGCGCAGCTCCAGGTCATCGGGGTGCACCGCGATGGGGGATTCAGCGACTATGCCTGCGTGCCGGCCAAAAATGCCTGGCGCATTCCGGAGGCTATCAGCGATCGTCAGGCGACAATGGTTGAGCCTTTTACTATTGCGGCAAATATTACCGCCCAGCTGCAGCCCACGCCGCAGGATATCGCCCTGGTTTACGGCGCTGGCCCGATGGGCCTGACGGTGATCCAGGCGCTGAAGGGGGTGTATGGCGTTAAGCAGGTGATCGTTGTGGACCGCATTGCCGAACGTCTACAGATGGCACGGGACAACGGCGCCGATCTGACGCTCGATAACACCCATCAGCCGCTGGCGGATCAGCTGGCGCAGCGGCAGATAGCCCCCACGCTGGTCATTGATGCCGCCTGCCACCCAGCCATTCTGCAGGAGGCAATCCTCCTCGCCTCCCCTGCCGCCCGCATCGGCATACTCGGTTTCTCCGGCGAGGCGTCCACGCTGACCCAGCAAAGCATCACCAGTAAAGAGATCTCCATTTTCTCCTCGCGGCTGAACAGCGGGCGCTTTCCGCTGGTCATCGACTGGATGGAAAAAGGCCTTATCCATCCTGAGGCGTTAATCACCCACTGTATGCCGCTGGAGCAGGTGAAAGAAGCCATGGAGATTTTCGCCAACGATCGGAAGACCTGTTGCAAAGTGCTGCTGCAATTAGGCTAAGCCGACATCATTTTTAAATAACGGCCGACGGATATCTGTAGATCCGCCGCGCCTGATATAAATCATATAATGAGCATGGTGTTATCATGGGAAAAAATATTCGCTGGATTATCGTCCTGTTATTATTTTTAGTGTATATGATAAATTATCTGGACCGGGTGGCGTTATCCATTACGGTGCCGATGATTGAAAAGGACCTTGCACTTAACGCTGAACAATTTGGTATGATTTTCGGCAGCTTTTTCTTCGGCTACGCGGTCTTTAATTTTATTGGCGGCCTCGCCGTCGATAAATTTGGCGCCACATTGGTGATGGGCCTGGCGGTTGGGTTATGGTCGCTGTTTTGCGGCTTAACCGCGGTTGCCACCGGCTTTTATTCCATGCTGGTGCTGCGGGTGCTCTTCGGGATGGCAGAGGGCCCGATTTGCGCCTCAGCGAACAAGATGATTAACGGCTGGTTTCCTAAAAAGCAAGCAGCAACCGCAGTGGGGTTCCTCAGCGCCGGCTCTCCGCTGGGCGGCGCGGTCGCCGGACCTATCGTCGGTTATCTGGCCCTGGCTTTCGGCTGGCGTCCCGCGTTTATGATTATTTTCGCCATCGGTATTGTGTGGATGGTCGTGTGGTTTTTTATTGCCGCCAACTCGCCTGACAAACATAAGCATGTCAGTCAGGAAGAGCTCATGCTCATTAATAAAATGAAGCAAGAGGAGGACGCCCTGGAAACCGTAGAAAATCAAACGGCCCACTCACTGGGTTATTATCTCAAGCAGCCTATTATTCTGGTGACGGCATTTGCCTTCTTCTGCTACAACTATATTCTGTTTTTCTTTCTCAGCTGGTTTCCGTCCTATCTGGTCCAGCAGCACCATCTGGATATTAAACAGATGAGTCTCACCACCATGATCCCGTGGATCGTCGGTTTTGTCGGTCTGGCGCTGGGGGGTTATATATCCGATAAAATATTTAACCTTACCGGAAGGCTGCTGCTGTCGCGCAAAATCGTGCTGGTGGTATGCCTGCTAATGGCCGCGCTCTGCGTGGGGCTCGCCGGTACCGTTAGCAGCGTCGTTCCTGCCGTTCTGCTGATGTCGGTCTCCATCTTTTTCCTCTATGTGACCGGGGCGATCTACTGGGCGATTATTCAGGACGTGGTGCATAAATCCCGCGTCGGCGGCGCCAGCGGCTTTATCCATCTTATCGGCAGCGTCTCCGGCATCGTGGGGCCGATTGTCACGGGCTATATCGTGCAGTCCACCGGCAAATTCGACAGCGCCTTTATTCTCGCCGGCACTATCGCCGCGCTTGGCGCCGTGCTGGTGCTGCTGGTGATTAAAACCCCACGGATGACGATGAAAGCCAGTCAGGCATAAATGGCTGAAGAGCGATGTCCGGCCTTGGCCCGGACATCGTCTGCTTCTACTTATCCGCCAGGGGCGCAGCCCAGCTGCGGCCTAGCGCCGAGCCCTGAGCGCCCTGCTCATTCAGATAGCGATCCAGTTCAACCATTCCGGTCCAGCGATTTTCGCACCACAGCGGCGCCAATAGCGTGGGTCGACGGGCGCTGGCCGATATCCGGTGATAGATCACCTCCGGCGGCGTATGGCGAATCATCTCCCCGGCGGTCACGGTATACGCCTCCAGCTCAATGCCATTGAGACGCCCGGCCTGCCACGCTTTGGCCATAATACTGCCTTTGACAATGTGCAGCGGGTGCAGCTTGATGCCGTCCACGCCGGTCGCCACCACCCGCTCCAGCGTCTCCAGGCAATGGCCCTGGGTCTCTCCGGGCAGGCCGACGATCAGATGTGCGCAGACCTTCAGCCCTCGCGCTCGCGCCAGACGCGCAGTACGCTGGTAGCAAGCGAAATCATGCCCACGGTTAATCCGATGCAGGGTTTTATCGTGCGCGGTTTGCAGTCCCAGCTCCAGCCATACCTCATATCCTTGCTCATGATATTCACTCAGCAGATCGAGGACTGCCTCCGGCACGCAGTCCGGGCGGGTGCCGACGCAGAGGCCGACAATATTCGCCTGGCTGATGGCGTGACGATACATCGAGCGGAGCACCTGCACTTCAGCGAAGGTGCTGGTATAGGCCTGGAAATAGGCCAGATAGCGCTTTGCCCGGTTGACGAGCTGCGCCTGATGAGCGAGCTGTTCGGCGATGGAGCGATGCTGCTGCGCCTCATCGGCAAAGGAAGCCACATTACAGAAAGTGCAACCGCCGCGGCCCAGCGTGCCGTCGCGGTTCGGGCAGCTAAAACCGCCGTGCAGCGTCAGCTTATGGACCTTTTCGCCATAGCGGCGCATAAGATCCCCACCAAACATATTGACTAATTTCTGTAACTGCATAATCTGATAGACCGGCCTCAACAAAGGGGGCCAAGCCTGCCACTTTTTGTCACCGACGGCGATGACCTGGATCAATCGTCAGCGCGGCGGCCACCCTCATTGCATAAACAATCATGATTACTGCAATTTCATTCACCTCTGTGGTGATGAGTTTTCCTTATATTTCACCTGCGGATAGCCCTAATCTTCTTCACGGTAAAAAACAGTATTAATATCCATTGAGAAAATATATGGCAGTCAAATATGCTAATGATGACATGCATTTCAGCGCATAACGGTAATGCAAAGCCGCGAGCACAGTGAGACAGATCACACTAGCCTGACCTTCCTGAGGCGTATTCATAGCACGAAAAATGGCACTATTTATTTTTAAAACAACAAGTTAACACCTGTATAGCACATTTTTGTATTAATAAGATTGCCATTTGACGTAAGTGTGGATTCCCGATAAGTTGGGAATCCGCTGGAAGCTTTCTGGATGAGCACTCTGCTCATCATATTTATGCAGTAATTGAGATTCCCTCTTAACAGCAAGTCCTCAAACTTGTGTACCGATGCGAAAAGGATTTAAAGAGGGCGAATGCGAGGTGCAAACCCCGTCGCCATACTCTTTCTGTGCCTGTGCGCAATCGGTATCGGAGGGTGTCCGCAGAGCCTGGGGAGGTTCACTGATATGTTGTACGACAAATCCCTTGAGAGGGATAACTGTGGTTTCGGCCTGATCGCCCACATAGAAGGCGAACCTAGCCACAAGGTAGTGCGAACCGCGATACACGCACTGGCCCGCATGCAGCACCGTGGCGCAATCCTTGCCGATGGTAAAACCGGCGACGGTTGCGGTCTGCTGCTGCAAAAACCCGATCGTTTCTTCCGCATCGTTGCTGAAGAGCGCGGCTGGCGTTTAGCCAAAAACTACGCCGTTGGGATGCTGTTCCTGAATAAAGATCCTGAGCTGGCTAAAGCGGCGCGCCGCATCGTTGAAGAAGAACTTCAGCTTGAGACCCTGTCGATTGTCGGCTGGCGCGATGTGCCGACCAACGAAGGCGTCCTCGGTGAAATCGCCCTCTCCTCGCTGCCCCGTATTGAGCAAATCTTTGTGAACGCCCCGGCTGGCTGGCGCCCGCGCGATATGGAGCGCCGTCTGTTTATTGCGCGTCGTCGCATTGAAAAACGCCTGCAGGAAGACAAAGATTTCTACGTTTGTAGCCTGTCCAACCTGGTCAACATCTATAAAGGTCTGTGTATGCCGGCGGATTTGCCGCGCTTCTACCTGGACCTCGCGGACCTGCGCCTGGAGTCGGCTATCTGCCTGTTCCACCAGCGCTTCTCCACCAACACCGTGCCGCGCTGGCCGCTGGCGCAGCCGTTCCGTTACCTGGCGCACAACGGTGAAATCAACACCATCACCGGCAACCGCCAGTGGGCCCGCGCCCGTACCTATAAGTTCCAGACCCCGCTGATCCCGGATCTGCACGACGCCGCGCCGTTCGTTAACGAAACCGGCTCTGACTCCAGTTCAATGGACAACATGCTGGAGCTGCTGCTGGCCGGCGGGATGGATATCGTGCGCGCCATGCGCCTGCTGGTGCCGCCAGCCTGGCAGAACAACCCGGATATGGATCCGGAGCTGCGTTCGTTCTTCGACTTTAACTCTATGCACATGGAGCCGTGGGACGGCCCGGCGGGCATCGTCATGTCCGATGGCCGCTACGCTGCCTGTAACCTCGATCGTAATGGCCTGCGCCCGGCGCGCTACGTCATTACCAAAGATAAGCTCATCACCTGCGCCTCTGAAGTCGGTATCTGGGACTACCAGCCGGACGAAGTGGTCGAGAAAGGCCGCGTGGGCCCGGGCGAGCTGATGGTTATCGATACCCGCGCCGGACGCATTCTGCACTCGGCGGAAACCGATGACGATCTGAAGAGCCGCCACCCGTACAAAGAGTGGATGGAGAAAAACGTTCGTCGCCTGGTGCCGTTCGAAGATCTGCCGGAAGAAGAAGTCGGCAGCCGCCAACTGGATGACGACACCCTCGCCAGCTACCAGAAACAGTTTAACTACAGCGCGGAAGAGCTGGACTCCGTCCTGCGCGTGCTCGGCGAAAATGGCCAGGAAGCAGTCGGTTCGATGGGCGATGACACACCTTTCGCCGTGCTCTCCAGCCAGCCGCGCATTATCTACGATTACTTCCGTCAGCAGTTCGCCCAGGTGACTAACCCGCCTATCGATCCGCTGCGTGAAGCGCACGTCATGTCGCTGGCCACCAGCATCGGTCGCGAAATGAACGTCTTCTGCGAAGCGGAAGGCCAGGCCCATCGCCTGAGCTTCAAATCGCCGATCCTGCTGTACTCCGATTTCAAACAGCTGACGACGATGGAAGAAGAGCACTATCGTGCCGACGTCCTCGACATCACGTTTAACCCGGCAGAGGCCTCGCTCAGCGAGACGGTGAAAGCCCTGTGTGACAAAGCAGAGCAAATGGTGCGCGAGGGTACCGTGCTGCTGGTGCTGTCCGACCGCAACATCGCCAAAGACCGTCTGCCGGTACCGGCGCCGATGGCCGTTGGCGCGATCCAGACCCGTCTGGTCGATAAAAGTCTGCGCTGCGATGCCAACATCATCGTTGAAACCGCCAGTGCCCGCGATCCGCATCACTTTGCGGTCCTGCTCGGCTTCGGCGCGACCGCTATTTATCCGTACCTCGCCTATGAAACGCTGGCGAAGCTGGTCGACAGCAAAGCTATCGATAAAGCCTACCGTGCGGTGATGCTGAACTATCGCAACGGTATCAACAAAGGTCTGTACAAAATCATGTCGAAGATGGGGATCTCCACCATCGCGTCCTACCGCTGCTCGAAGCTGTTCGAAGCCGTCGGTCTGCATCGCGAGGTTTCCGATCTCTGCTTCCAGGGCGTGGTCAGCCGCATCGGCGGCGCCGGCTTCGACGATTTCCAGCAGGATCTGCTGAATCTGTCGAAACGCGCCTGGCTGGCACGTAAGCCACTGGCTCAGGGCGGCCTGCTGAAGTTCGTGCACGGCGGTGAATATCACGCCTACAACCCGGACGTGGTTCAGACCCTGCAGAAGGCCGTGCAGAGCGGCGAATACAGCGACTATCAACAATACGCGAAACTGGTTAACGAACGTCCGGCGGCCACGCTGCGCGATCTGCTGGCGCTCAATCCAGGCGAAGACGCTATCAGTATCGACGACGTAGAACCGGCGAAAGAGCTGTTTAAACGCTTCGATACCGCGGCGATGTCGATCGGCGCGCTGAGCCCGGAAGCACACGAATCGCTGGCGGAAGCGATGAACAGCATCGGCGGTTTCTCTAACTCCGGTGAAGGCGGTGAAGACCCGGCGCGCTACGGCACCAATAAAGTGTCGCGCATCAAGCAGGTCGCGTCCGGCCGCTTCGGCGTCACGCCAGCCTATCTGGTCAATGCCGACGTCATCCAGATCAAAGTCGCCCAGGGGGCGAAACCGGGTGAAGGCGGTCAGTTGCCGGGTGATAAAGTCACCCCGTATATCGCCAAACTGCGCTATTCCGTACCGGGCGTGACGCTGATTTCCCCGCCGC
>NZ_PJDK01000115.1:0-12536 GCF_002837615.1 Klebsiella sp. X1-16S-Nf21 | reverse complement strand
CGATGTCGTCAAACACCTGCTGCGCCAGATGCATCGTGGCATTCGCCGCCGGCAGCCCACAATACAGCGCAGAGTGCATGATCAACTCTTTCAGCTCATCGCGGGTGACCCCGTTGTTAAACGACGCGCGCAGATGCATCTTCAGCTCCGCCTCGCGATTGAGAGCAATCAGCATGGCAATGGTGATCATGCTGCGGGTGTGGTGGTCGAGCCCCGGACGGGTCCAGGTCTCACCCCAGGCGTAGCGGGTAATAAAGTCCTGAAACTCATCATTCAACGGCGTCAGATGCTGCAGCGTACGGTCGACGTGGGCGTCGCCCAATACTTTGCGCCGTACCGTCATTCCGTCCTGATAGCGCTGTTTATCCTCCATGGCGTTCCCCCTGGAAAAAGCTTAGCAGCGCCGAAGTAAAGCTTTTCGGCGCCTCAATGTTTGATAGATGCGATGCCGCCAGCACCACCACCTGGGAAGCGGGGATCTGCTGCTGCAGGAAACTGGCGTCACTGACCGTAGTGACAGGGTCACTTTCACCGGCGATAATTAATGTCGGCAGCGGGATCTGCCCCACTTCGCCCCGCAGGTCGGCGGCGGCCAGCGCCTCGCAGCAGGCGGCATAGCCTTCGATGTCGGTATGGGTTAACTGGTGGCATAGCGCCTCCACCACCTCCGGCGCCTTCTGGCGAAACGCATGAGTGAACCAGCGATCCGCCGCCCCGGCGGCCACCACCGCCATTCCCTCCTGGCGTACCGCCCGCGCCCGCGACAGCCAGCTGGCCTGATCGCCAATGCGCGCCGCGGTGTTGGCAACGGCCAGACCATAAAAACGTTCTGGCGCAAAGCGTCCCAGCCACAGGCCGGTCAGACCGCCCATCGAGATCCCGCAGAACCAGGCGCGGTCGATATTCAGGTGATCGAGCAGCGCAATCACATCTTCCCCCAGCTGGGCGAGGGTCACTTTGCCATTTTTCGTCGTATTACCGTGACCGTGGGTGTCATAGCGCAGCACCCGAAAATGGGCGGTTAACGCCTCGATCTGCGGCTGCCACATCGCCCGGGTGGTGCCCAGCGAGTTGGAGAGGACGATAACCGGCGCGCCCTCCGGCCCGTCGAGTTGATAATCAAGATTCATCACGTTGCTCCTGATAACGCGCCAGCACCTGGCGCACAAAGCGTTCGGCGCTGCCGGTCGCCGTTGCCGGGTCCAGCAGCGTGGTTAAGCGTTCACGAGAGAGATACTGACTGACCTGTGGGTCAGCCGCGAGCAGATCGACCAGCGGAGAGTGACGGTCCAGCGCCTGACGGCACAGCGCCTCGATATGATGATGCGCCTCGGCTTTGCCGATGAATTCCGCCAGCGCCAGGGTCACCGCCTCGGCCATGATCAGCCCGTGGGTGATATCGAGATCGGCACGCATTTTCTGCGGGAAGACCTGCATATCGCGCACCAGCGCTTCACTTTGCGCCAGCGCCCCGCCCACCAGAGTAATCAGATCCGGCAGCGTCTCCCACTCCGCCTGCCAGCCGCCCAGCGCCCGCTCGTGCTGCTGGAGCTGGCTGGCGTAGAGGGTCGCCATCAGCCCCGGCGTACGCTGGGCGGCGGTCAGGATCGCCGCGCAGGCCACCGGATTGCGCTTATGCGGCATCGTCGATGAGCCGCCGCGGCCTTCCGCCACCGGCTCGCCGACCTCAGCCACTTCGGTCTGCATCAGCAGGGAGAAGTCGTTAGCGAATTTCCCCAGGGTACCGCAGACACCGGCAAACCAGGCGCCCGCCTCCAGCAGCCGATCGCGCTGGCTGTGCCACGGGGTATCCGGCAGCGACAGACCGAGGATCTGCGCCAGCGCCTGGCCAACCGCCGGCCCTTTCTCTTTTAGCGCGTCAAGAGTGCCCGCGGCGCCGCCAAACTGCAGCACCAGCAGCCGCGGACGCATCTCGCGCAGCCGCTGCTGCCAGCGCAGGAGCGCGTCGAGGGTGCCCGCCAGCTTCAGGCCAAAGGTCACCGGCAGCGCATGCTGCATCCAGGTCCGACCCGGCATGACAGTATCGCGATAACGATCCGCCTGGAGAGCCAGGGCAGCCAACAGCTGCTCAAGCAAGGTCTCAGCGGCATCCAGCGCCCCGCGCAGCTGGAGCACCAGTCCGGTGTCGATGGCGTCCTGACTGGTGGCTCCCCAGTGGACGTAGCGCGCAGCCTCGGGATCTCGCGCTTTTACCTGTACCGTCAGCTGTTTCACCAGCGGGATCGCCAGGTTACCGGCCCCCACCGCCGCCTCGCCCAGCGCGGCAAAATCGATGGTCTCGTGGCGGCAGGCCGCGACAATCGGCCCGACCGCTTCCGGCGGCACCATCCCGCAGACGGCCTGCGCCTGCGCCAGCGCCGCTTCAAAATCCAGCATGCCCTGCACCCGCTGCGCGTCGCTGAACCAGTCGGTCAGCGGACTGCTGCGCAGCATTGGGGTCAACAAACTCATTCTGGCTCCTTAAACACGTTCAATAATCAGGGCGATCCCCTGTCCGACGCCGATGCACATGGTGCACAGGGCGTAGCGGCCGCCGGTCCGTTTCAGCTGATAAGCCGCGGTCATCGCCAGCCGGCCGCCGGAGGCACCGAGCGGGTGGCCCAGCGCGATCGCCCCGCCGTTAGGGTTCACGTGGGCGGCATCATCCGGTAAGCCCAGATCACGGGTCACCGCCAGCGCCTGAGCGGCGAAGGCTTCATTCAGCTCGATGACATCCATCTGGGCTAATGTCAGGCCGGTCTGCGCCAGCACCTTACGCACCGCGGGCGCCGGGCCAAAGCCCATGATCCGCGGCGCAACACCCGCCGTCGCCACGCCGACCACCCGGGCCAGCGGTTGAAGATCGTGAGCCGCCAGCGCCGTCTCGCTGGCCAGCAGCAGCGCACAGGCGCCATCGTTAACGCCGGAGGCGTTACCGGCGGTGACGCTGCCGTCGGCGCGCACCACGCCGCGCAGTTTAGCCAGCGCCTCCAGCGAGGTACTGCGCGGGTGCTCATCGCGGCTAAACAGCAGTGGCTCGCCTTTACGCTGCGGCACCTGGACGGCGATCAGCTCATCGGCGAAACGCCCCGCCTCCTGCGCCGCGGCGGTACGCAGTTGACTGCGTAAGGCGAACGCGTCCTGATCGGCACGGGAAATGGCAAACTCATCGGCGACGTTTTCCGCCGTCTCCGGCATGGAATGCACGCCGTACAGGGCTTTCATCTGCGGGTTAATAAAGCGCCAGCCGATGGTGGTATCCTCCATCTGCATGCTGCGGCTAAAGGCGCTCTCTGCTTTCCCCATCACAAACGGCGCGCGGGACATGCTCTCCACGCCACCGGCGATCATCAGCTGCGTCTCGCCGCTTTTAATCGCCCGCGCCGCGACGCCGATCGCATCGAGGCTGGAACCGCACAGGCGGTTGATGGTGCTCCCGGGCACGCTCTCCGGCAGCCCGGCCAGCAGCAGCGCCATCCGCGCCACGTTGCGGTTATCTTCCCCGGCCTGGTTGGCGCAGCCAAAGATCACATCGTCAATGCGCGAGGGATCCAGTCCCGGGTTACGCTCCAGCAGGGCTTTTAATGGCAGCGCCGCGAGGTCGTCGGCGCGCATCGTCGCCAGGGTACCACCGAAACGGCCAAAGGGTGTACGTACCGCATCACAGATAAATGCCTGATTCATCATAGGTTCCTTACGCGCTTTCCGCCAGTTGTTCAAAGGTCAGCGCCACCGGAGTGATGCGCTGCAGCTCTTCAAAAGAGAGACCGTTAAAGATTTCACGTACCACCGGGCCGCGGTCGGTGATGTCGATCACCGCCAGGTCGGTATAGATCCGGCTGACGCAGCCGACGCCGGTCAGCGGGTAGCTGCACTGCGCCACCAGCTTGCACTCGCCGTCACGGGTCAGGTGGTCCATCATCACGAACACCTGGCGGGCGCCGATGGCCAGATCCATCGCCCCGCCAACGGCCGGGATCGCATCCGGCGCACCGGTGCTCCAGTTCGCGAGGTCGCCGCTGGCGGAGACCTGATAGGCCCCCAGCACGCAGATATCGAGATGGCCGCCGCGCATCATGGCGAAGGAGTCGCCGTGGTGGAAATAGCAGCCGCCCTGCAGGAGGGTGACATACTCTTTACCGGCATTGATCAGCTCGGGATCTTCTTCCCCGGGCTGCGGTTTCGGCCCCATCCCCAACAGGCCGTTTTCGCTGTGCAGGAACACTTCTTTGTCGGCGGGCAGGTAATTGGCAATGCGGGTCGGCAGGCCGATGCCGAGGTTGACGTAAGCGCCTTCGGGAATATCGCGGGCCACGCGCTGGGCCATTTCGTCACGGGTCAGTTTTTGCATCTCGGGCTCCTCAGGCGCGTTGTGCGGCAGTCAGGTTTTCCAGCGAGAAGACACGCTGGACGAAAATGCCGGGGGTGATGATGTGTTCCGGGTCGAGGTCGCCCAGCGGCACCAGCTGCGAGACCTCGACGATGGTGGTTTTCGCCGCCGTCGCCATGATCGGGCCAAAGTTGCGCGCCGCCTTGCGATAGACCAGGTTGCCCCAGCGGTCGCCCTGATGGGCCTTAATCAGCGCGAAATCGGCTTTAATCGGATATTCCAGTACGTAATGGCGACCATCGATTTCCCGCGTCTCCTTGCCTTCCGCCAGCGGTGTGCCGTAGCCGGTGGGGGTAAACACTGCCCCCAGCCCGGCGCCAGCCGCCTGGATCCGCGCCGCGAGGTTACCCTGCGGCACCAGCTCCAGCTCCACTTTGCCGCGGCGATAGAGGTCATCGAAAATCTGGGAATCCACCTGGCGCGGGAAGGAGCAGATCATCTTGCGTACTCGCCCGGCTTTCAGCAGCGCCGCGAGACCCACTTCCCCGTTGCCGGCGTTGTTATTAATGATGGTCAGGTCGCGGGCGCCCTGGTCAATCAGGGCGTCAATCAGAAAGGTCGGCTGGCCGGCGGGACCAAAGCCGCCGATCATAATAGTCGCCCCGTCGTGGATCCCGGCGATGGCCTCGCTCAGCGTCGATACGCTTTTATCAATCATCAGGTCGCTCCAGTGATGTGCGGTAATCGCACTTTTATTCGTTGTTCGCACAAAATGTGACCCGCTTAACGATGTCGGTCAAGGGCGATAATCGAAATATGGTGCGATAATCGAACATCGGTTATCTTTAGCGAAAGAATGTGATCGATGGCAAATATGGGGAACAGAAATGGACAAGCATCCAGACGATTTACTGACCGGCGACGGCGATCCGTTTAAGGGCGATCCTAACTTTATGGCCTCCCTGGCGCGCGGCCTGGAGGTGATTCAGGCGTTCACGCCGCAGCGGCCCTTGCTGTCTATCTCGCAGATCAGCCAGAAGACCGGCATTCCGCGCGCGGCGGTGCGCCGCTGCCTGTATACCCTGAGCAAGCTGGGGTTCGTGTATGCCGAAGACGGTAAGAATTTCCAGCTGCGACCGCGGATCCTGGCGCTGGGCCACGCCTGGCTGGCCTCGACGCCGCTGGCGCGTTCGGCGCAGCCGGTGCTGCGACATCTGAGCGAAATGCTCAACGAGTCCTGCTCCATCGCCACCCTCGACGGGGACGATATTCTGTATATCGCCCGCGCCTCCAGCTCGCGGATTATGACCATCGACCTGGATATCGGCAGCCGCCTTCCGGCCTGGGCGACCTCGATGGGCCGGGTGCTGCTCAGCCATCAGCCGGAGGAGAAGCTCAACGACATGCTGGCTCGGGTGACCATGATCCGCTACACCCCGCAGACGGTGGATTCGGTGGCGAAGCTGCGCGCCGAACTGAAACGGGTGCATCAGCAGGGGTATGCCCTCAACGACCAGGAGCTGGAGATGGGCCTGCGCTCCCTCGCGGTACCGCTGTTTAACGCTCAGGGGCAGGTCCAGGCGGCGCTGAACGTTGGGGTGCATGCGGGCCAGATGTCGGCCCGCGAGATGATCGATCGCGTGCTGCCGGAGCTGCAAAAAGCCGCCCGCGAGCTGACGCTGCTTCTGCGCTAACGACTGCGCTTGGCGTGCTGCTCCCAGGTCTCCTGCTTCGCCTCGGCCGATTTACGCAGCGCGACATAGCAGGCGCCGCTGCCGCCATGATGTGGAAGCGCGGCGCAGAAGGCCTGCACCTCCGGCAGCTCTTCCAGCCAGCGCGCCAGATAGCTGCGGATAATATTGGCGTGGGACTGGTCGTCGCGGCCTTTGCCGTGAACGATCAGCACATTACGTAACCCCTCTTTCTGCGCCTGCACCATAAAGGCGAAGAGCATCTGTCGGCACTGTTCCACCGGCTGGCGCAGCAGGGAGAGGCTCGCCTGCTGGCTGTATTTCCCCCGCCGCAGCTTATCCAGCACGCCGCTCTGCAGCCCTTCACGCTTAAACTCCAGCGGCGTGGCGAGCGGCACGATATCGAGATAGCCGGTGGTGAGAAAATTATCCAGTTGCAGGGTATCGACGCGCTGCGGGGCCCGGCTGTTGCGCCCGGGATGCCAGTGCACGTCATTTTTACGTTTCAGAGGCTGGACATCTTCCATGGCGTCAAGAAACAGGGATTTGTCATCAAGGTTCATGGGCTCTCCTCCAGCGGCTGTCGCCAGCTACTATAGCCGCCCGGCGCTCCCCCCTCAACGCGTTTAGCCGCGTTCGCTGGCAAAGTGAGCGCGACGGGCGATTAAGGAAACAATTGTCGGCTTTGGCGGCGAAACAGCGTGATTAACGACGCCGTTAATGGCGTCTGCCGGGTATCGCGCCGCTGGATCAGATAATAGGTGGCCGTCGGCAAGACGTCGCGGACAGGGATCATCACCAGCTTGTCCGCCATCAGCGGATCGTTGCCGAGCTCCACCGGCAGGATGCTGAGAAAATCACTTTTCACTACCAGGCTAATGCACGACGAGAAGGTTTCGCAAACAATATCTACCTTAGGCGCTAACCCGGCCTGATTAAGCCGGTCCTGCAGCTGTTTAAAGTAGCTGCCGCGCGGCGTCGGCATGGTCCAGTGGTGATCCATCAACTCCCCCAGCGAGGTGGCCTGCGCCGCCGGATGTCCCGCGCGGGCAAACACCGCGAACGGTTTCTCAAACAGTTTCTCAAAGCTGAACTCATGGTCGTACGGCCCGGGGTAATAGGTATTGATGGTGAAATCCAGCTCTCCCTGGCGCAGCTCATTGATCATCGCCAGCAGCTGGCCCTCCATGATCCGCACCTTTACCTGCGGATGCTGCTGATGAAAGCGACAGATCACCGACGGCATCAGCGACCGGGCGACGCTGGCGCCAAGGCCAATATTAATTTGCCCGGCCTGCTCGCCCTGGCGCTGCAGCAGTTCGTCCTGCGCCGCCCGCAGTTCCTCAAGGATCAAGCTCGCATGTTGGTAAAAGCTTTCGCCGTTTTCGGTCAGCGCCACCCCCTGACTGCGGCGCACGAACAGCTGGGCGGAAAGCCCCTCCTCCAGCTCTTTAATCGCTTTGGTCAGGGCCGGCTGCGAGACCGCCAGCGCCCGGCTGGCGCCGCGAATACTCCCTTCCCGGGCCACTTCGACGAAGGCGCGGATATGATGAAATTTAATCTGAAATGCCATGCTTTCGGTGATAACCATTGTTTATCAGACAGAAGAAAATCACATCTACTGTAATCCATCAGGCTATGGCAGGTTAAGTGGGATACGGCCTGTAAAACGTAAGTGATAAACAAAAGCTATCACATCGTGAACGCCGTCACATTTTTTACTTATGACAGGATGAGCTATGCCGCAACTTGATGAATACCTCCACCAGCTGGCGCCGGCCATGATCCAATGGCGCCGTGATTTTCACCTGCACGCGGAATCCGGCTGGCTGGAATTCCGCACTGCCAGCAAGGTGGCGGAGATCCTCGACGGGCTCGGCTATCAGCTGGCGCTGGGGCGCGATGTCATCGATGCCGATAGCCGGATGGGGCTGCCGGACGAGGATACCCTGGCCCAGGCTTTCGAGCGCGCCCGCGAACAGGGCGCGCCGGAACGCTGGCTGCCGGCGTTTGAAGGCGGTTTCGCCGGCGTGGTCGCCACGCTCGACACCGGACGTCCCGGCCCAACCCTGGCCTTCCGCGTCGATATGGATGCCCTTGACCTCAATGAACAGCACGACGACAGCCACCGCCCTCATCGCGACCATTTCGCCTCCTGCAACGCCGGCATGATGCACGCCTGCGGCCATGATGGCCATACCGCCATCGGGCTGGGCCTGGCGCATGTCCTGAAGCAGTATGCCGCGCAGCTCAACGGGGTGATCAAACTGATTTTCCAGCCCGCTGAAGAGGGTACCCGCGGCGCCCGGGCGATGGTGGCCGCCGGCGTGGTGGATGACGTGGATTATTTCACGGCGATCCATATCGGGACCGGTGTGCCGGCAGGTACCGTCGTCTGCGGTGGCGACAACTTTATGGCCACTACTAAATTCGACGTGCAGTTCAGCGGCGTGGCCGCCCACGCCGGCGGCAAGCCGGAGGAGGGGCGCAACGCGCTGCTGGCCGCCGCCCAGGCCGCTCTTGGCCTGCACGCCATCCCGCCGCACAGCGCCGGCGCCTCGCGGGTCAACGTCGGGGTGATGCAGGCGGGCACCGGGCGCAACGTGGTGCCCTCTTCCGCGCTGTTAAAAGTGGAAACCCGCGGTGAAAGCGAAGCCATTAACCAGTACGTGTTCGAGCGGGCGCAGCACGTCATCGCCGGGGCGGCGGCGATGTACGAAGCCCGCTACGAACTACGCATGATGGGTGCGGCGACCGCCAGCGCGCCGTCGCCGGCGTGGGTGGACTATCTGCGCGAACAGGCCGCCCGTGTGCCCGGCGTGCAACAGGCGGTGGATCGTATCGCCGCCCCGGCGGGCTCGGAAGACGCCACCCTGATGATGGCCCGGGTCCAGGCGCGCGGCGGCCTCGCCTCGTACATGATCTTCGGCACCCAACTGAGCGCCGGTCACCACAACGAGAAGTTTGACTTCGACGAGAGCGTCATGGCGCTAGCGGTAGAAACTCTGGCGCGTATCGCGCTTAACTTTCCCTGGCAGCGGGGGGTGTAATGGAAGCCATTTTTCAGTTTGTGGACGAGATGATTGAGACGCGACGCGAGGCGTACTGCGCCATCGCCGATGACATCTGGGATCACCCGGAGACCCGCTTTGAGGAGTACTGGTCCGCCCAACGCCTGGCGGATGCGCTGGAGGCAGAAGGTTTCCAGCTCACTCGCGATGCGGGTGGGATCCCGAATGCCTTTATCGCCAGCGTCGGCGAAGGCCAACCGGTGATTGCCCTGCTCGGCGAATTTGACGCCCTGGCGGGCCTCAGCCAGCAGGCGCACTGCGCGGAACCGACACCCTTGACACCGGGAGCCAACGGCCACGGCTGCGGGCACAATCTGCTCGGTACGGCGGCATTCGCCGCGGCGGTCGCCGCCAAAGCCTGGCTGCAACAGCATGGCGGCGCGGGCACGCTGCGCTTCTATGGTTGTCCCGGCGAGGAAGGCGGATCGGGAAAAACCTTTATGGTGCGCGAAGGGTTGTTTGATGATGTCGATGCGGCGCTGACCTGGCATCCGGAAGCCTGGGCCGGGATGTTCAGCACCCGCACCCTCGCCAATATTCAGGCGGCATGGCGTTTTACCGGCACCGCCGCCCACGCTGCGAATTCGCCGCACCTGGGCCGGAGCGCGCTGGATGCCGTCACTCTGATGACCACCGGCAGCAACTTCCTCAATGAACATATCATCGAGAAGGCGCGGGTCCATTATGCCATTACCGATACCGGCGGTGTCTCGCCCAACGTGGTGCAGGCTCAGGCGGAAGTTCTGTATCTGATCCGTGCGCCGGAGATGGCCGACGCGGAGGAGATCTTCGCCCGCATCGAGAAGATTGCTCAGGGGGCCGCGCTGATGACCGAGACCCAGGTCAGCTGCCGCTTTGAAAAAGCCTGCTCCAGCTATCTCCCCAACCGCACGCTTGAGGCGGCGATGTATCAGGCGGTCTGTCATTACGGTACCCCCGCCTGGAGCGACGAGGAGCGCGCTTTTGCCGCGGCGATACGCGCCACCCTCAGCGCCAACGATATTAACAACAGCCTGAACAATATTGCCGGCACCAGTGGGGAGGAAGGCAAAACGTTCGCTCGTCGCCACCGCGACACGCTGCTGATTGATGAGGTGGCGCCCTGGGCGGCCACGGATAACGTCCTCGCCGGCTCCACTGACGTCGGCGATGTCAGCTGGAAAGCGCCGGTGGCTCAGTGCTTCAGCCCGTGCTTCGCGGTGGGAACCCCGCTGCACAGCTGGCAGCTGGTGAGCCAGGGCAGAACCTCCATTGCCCATAAAGGGATGTTGCTGGCGGGGAAAGTGCTCGCGGCGACCGCGATCCGTTTATTCAGCGACAGCGCGCTGCTGGCGGCCAGCCAACAAGAACTCAGGCAGGTACTGGCCGAACGCCCCTATCGTTGCCCGATCCCGGCGGAGGTGAGTCCGTCCGTTTTACGATAACCACTTAAGACAGGCTACTCCTGGCCAACGCTGACCGGCATCGCGGCACGCACCGACCATAATAACCGCCGGCAGTACGGGAGCAGGCCTGCCCAACACAACAACGACAACAGAGGAACGCCCATGAGTATGTCATCCATACCGTCGTCTTCCCCCGGCGGAAAGCGCTATGGCTGGGTAGAGAAGATCGGTAACAAAGTCCCGCACCCGTTTTTGCTGTTTATCTATCTTATCGTGGCGCTGATCGCGGCCACGGCGATACTTTCCGCCTTCAACGTCGGGGTGCAGAACCCTACGGATGGTTCACGGGTGGTGGTCAAAAATCTGCTCAGCGTGGAAGGGTTGCACTGGTTTTTGCCCAACGTCATTAAAAACTTCAGCGGTTTCGCGCCGCTGGGGGCGATCCTCGCCCTGGTGCTGGGCGCCGGCTTCGCCGAGCGGGTGGGTCTGTTACCCGCGCTGATGGTGAAGATGGCCTCTCACGTCAGCGCCCGCTATGCCAGCTATATGGTGCTGTTTATCGCCTTCTTCAGCCATATCTCTTCCGACGCGGCGCTGGTAATTATGCCGCCGCTGGGCGCGCTGATGTTCCTCGCCGTCGGTCGGCATCCTGTCGCCGGCCTGTTGGCGGCGATTGCCGGTGTGGGCTGCGGCTTTACCGCCAATTTACTGATCGTCACCACCGACGTACTGCTCTCGGGGATCAGCACCGAGGCGGCAAAATCCATCGATGCCTCTTTGCACGTCAGCGTGATCGACAACTGGTACTTTATGGCGACCTCAGTGATCGTCCTGACGCTCGTCGGCGGACTGATCACCGATAAGCTGGTGGAGCCGCGGCTGGGCCAGTGGCAAGGCAGTCGTGATGAAAAGCTGCAGACGCTGACGCCCGAGGAGCGTTTCGGCCTGCGCATCGCCGGCGTGGCAACGCTGGTATTCGTGGCGGTCGTCGCCCTGATGGTGGTCCCCGAGAACGGTATTCTTCGCGACCCGGTTCAACATACGGTCATGCCCTCGCCGTTTATCAAAGGCATCGTGCCGCTGATTATCTTTTTCTTCTTTGTCGTGTCGCTGGCATACGGCATCGCCACCGGCAAAATTCGCCGCCAGGCCGACCTGCCGCAGCTGATGATTGAGCCGATGAAAGAGATGGCCGGGTTTATCGTGATGGTCTTCCCGCTGGCGCAGTTCGTGGCGATGTTCAACTGGAGCAACATGGGCAAGTTTATGGCCGTCGGTCTGACGGACCTGCTGGAGAGCGCCGGGATGAACGGCGTCCCGGCGTTTGTCGGGCTCGCGCTGCTGTCGGCTTTTCTGTGTATGTTTATCGCCAGCGGCTCGGCCATCTGGTCGATTCTGGCGCCGATCTTCGTGCCGATGTTTATGCTGCTGGGCTTTCACCCGGCCTTTGCGCAGATCCTGTTTCGCATCGCCGATTCATCGGTGCTGCCGCTGGCGCCGGTGTCGCCGTTTGTGCCGCTGTTTCTCGGCTTCCTACAGCGCTACCGACCGGATGCCCGCCTCGGCACCTACTACTCGCTGGTGCTCCCTTACCCGCTGATTTTTCTCGCCGTCTGGCTGCTGTTGCTGGTGGGATGGTATCTGGTGGGACTGCCGATCGGCCCGGGCATCTATCCGCGTCTTCCTTAACCTGCTGGCAGGCCAGGGATGGCCGTATAGCCTTAACGCGACACCTTCGTTTTCACTTTGCTGGCCGCATGATCCACACTGGCTAATTTATAGAAAAGCGCTTTGTACACCCTTTCAAACACCAGGGTCAGACCGTGGATCGCTAAGCCGCTGATGATCAATACCAGTACGCCAGTCAGTATATATTGCATAGCTCCACCTCTGAGTGATTAATAGCGCCGCGCTGAGGCGTCGGCACCCTACCGGGCGCGTGAAGCACCGGCATCGTCAGTTAAAAAGTAGCAAAAACCATGCCCGATAACCCGCCAGGATCGATCCAAAAATAAATCATTGTGGCTTACGCAGAGCGCCAGCCCGTGATGCGGCTTTA
>NZ_PJDK01000114.1:0-12574 GCF_002837615.1 Klebsiella sp. X1-16S-Nf21 | reverse complement strand
AGCAGCACGTCTGAAAGGCAACACCGGTGAAAACCTGTTGGCTCTGCTGGAAGGTCGTCTGGACAACGTTGTATACCGTATGGGCTTCGGCGCCACTCGTGCTGAAGCACGCCAGCTGGTTAGCCACAAAGCGATTATGGTAAACGGTCGTGTTGTTAACATCGCTTCTTATCAGGTTAAAGCGAATGACGTTGTCAGCATTCGTGAGAAAGCGAAAAAGCAATCTCGCGTGAAAGCCGCTCTGGAGCTGGCTGAGCAGCGTGAAAAGCCAACCTGGCTGGAAGTTGATGCTGGCAAGATGGAAGGTACGTTCAAGCGTCAGCCGGAGCGTTCTGATCTGTCTGCGGACATTAACGAACACCTGATCGTCGAGCTTTACTCCAAGTAAAGCTTAGTACCAAAGAGAGGACACAATGCAGGGTTCTGTGACAGAGTTTCTAAAACCGCGCCTGGTCGATATCGAGCAAGTGAGTTCGACGCACGCCAAGGTGACCCTTGAGCCTTTAGAGCGTGGCTTCGGCCATACTCTGGGTAACGCACTGCGCCGTATTCTGCTCTCATCGATGCCGGGTTGCGCGGTGACCGAGGTTGAGATTGATGGTGTACTGCACGAGTACAGCACCAAAGAAGGCGTTCAGGAAGACATCCTTGAAATCCTGCTCAACCTGAAAGGGCTGGCGGTGAGAGTTCAGGGTAAAGATGAAGTCATCCTTACTTTGAATAAATCTGGCATTGGCCCTGTGACTGCAGCCGACATTACCCACGACGGTGATGTCGAAATCGTCAAGCCGCAGCACGTGATTTGCCACCTGACTGATGAGAACGCTGCTATTAGCATGCGTATCAAAGTTCAGCGCGGTCGCGGTTATGTGCCGGCTTCTGCCCGAATTCATTCGGAAGAAGATGAGCGCCCAATCGGCCGTCTGCTGGTCGACGCCTGCTACAGCCCTGTAGAGCGTATTGCCTACAATGTTGAAGCTGCGCGTGTAGAACAGCGTACCGACCTGGACAAGCTGGTCATCGAAATGGAAACCAACGGCACAATCGATCCTGAAGAGGCGATTCGTCGTGCGGCAACCATTCTGGCTGAACAACTGGAAGCTTTTGTTGACTTACGTGATGTACGTCAGCCAGAAGTGAAAGAAGAGAAACCAGAGTTCGATCCGATCCTGCTGCGCCCTGTTGACGATCTGGAATTGACTGTCCGCTCTGCTAACTGCCTCAAGGCAGAAGCTATCCACTATATCGGTGATCTGGTACAGCGTACCGAGGTTGAGTTGCTGAAAACGCCGAACCTGGGTAAAAAATCTCTTACTGAGATTAAAGACGTGCTGGCTTCCCGTGGACTGTCTCTGGGCATGCGCCTGGAAAACTGGCCACCAGCAAGCATTGCTGACGAGTAACCGGATCACAGGTTAAGGTTTTACTGAGAAGGATAAGGTCATGCGCCATCGTAAGAGTGGTCGTCAACTGAACCGCAACAGCAGCCATCGCCAGGCTATGTTCCGTAACATGGCAGGTTCGCTGGTTCGTCATGAAATCATCAAGACGACCCTGCCGAAAGCGAAAGAACTGCGTCGCGTAGTTGAGCCGCTGATTACTCTTGCCAAGACTGATAGCGTTGCTAATCGTCGTCTGGCATTCGCCCGCACTCGTGATAACGAGATCGTGGCAAAACTGTTTAACGAGCTGGGCCCGCGTTTCGCGAGCCGCGCCGGTGGTTACACTCGCATTCTGAAGTGTGGCTTCCGTGCAGGCGACAACGCGCCGATGGCATACATCGAGCTGGTTGATCGTGCTGAGCCGAAAGCAGAAGCTGCTGCAGAGTAATCTGTAGTAACGTAAAAAAACCCGCCCCGGCGGGTTTTTTTATATCTACCGCATCCCCACTTCACTACACTATCTGTACTCTTTTTGTTCATCCCCCGGAGCCGTAGAATGTGGTTACTGGATCAGTGGGCGGAACGCCATATCCTCGATGCCCAAACTAAAGGTGAGTTCGATAACTTACCCGGCAGCGGCGAACCGCTGACTCTCGATGACGATTCGCATGTGCCGGCGGAGCTGCGGGCAGGTTATCGCCTTCTGAAGAATGCTGGATGCCTTCCCCCGGAGCTGGAGCAGCGAAGAGAAGCGGTGGCACTGGCTGATTTACTGAAGGGCGTCCGCCAGGACGATCCTCGTCATGCTGAACTGAGCAAACGGCTTGCCTTGCTCGAACTGAAGCTTCGTCAGGCTGGTCTGAGTACCGACTTTTTACGCGGTGAGTATGCCGAGGCTTTGCTACAAAGAATGAACCAGGAGTAAATATGTATCGTATTGGTGAGCTGGCTAAGCTGGCTGACGTCACGCCAGATACCATCCGTTATTATGAGAAACAGCAAATGATGGATCATGACGTGCGCACCGAGGGAGGATTTCGTCTTTACTCGGATAACGATCTTCAGCGGCTACGCTTTATTCGCTATGCCCGTCAGCTGGGCTTCACTCTGGAAGCGATCCGCGAATTATTGTCGATCCGTATCGATCCGGAGCACCATACCTGCCAGGAATCGAAAGGGATCGTTCAGGCGCGATTAAGCGAAGTCGAGGCGCGGATCAAAGAGTTGCAGACGATGCGTCGCTCTCTGCAGCGGCTTAATGATGCCTGCTGTGGGACTGCGCACAGTAGTGTTTATTGTTCGATCCTTGAGGCCCTTGAACAAGGCGCCAGCAATGGCGGTAAGGGACGTTGATTTTTTCATCGCGCGGATCTACACTCGCGCGGAATTCACACATGCACTGGAGTTTATATGAGTCGCTATCAGCATACTAAAGGGCAAATTAAAGATAACGCCATTGAGGCACTTCTCCACGATCCGTTATTCAGGCAGCGTGTAGAGAAAAACAAGAAAGGGAAAGGAAGCTATCAACGTAAAGATAAACATGCAGGAAGGATTGACCGGGAGGCCAGTGGCAAGCAAGCGAATCGCTTTTTTACCACTGGCCTTCTGCTTTCGGTGCTGATTAAGAACGGTTGTTTTGCTCTTTCAGCAGATCGCGAATTTCGCTCAGCAGGACTTCTTCTTTAGAAGGAGCTGGCGGCGCCGCCGGAGCCTCTTCTTTCTTACGATTTAACTTATTCATCAGTTTAATCGCCATGAAGATGGCAAACGCGACGATGATGAAATCGAAAACGTTCTGAATGAATACCCCATAATGCATCACGACAGCCGGGACATCGCCCTGGGCATCACGTAGCGTGACGGCAAACTGTTTAAAATCGATCCCGCCAATCAACAGGCCGAGTGGTGGCATAATAATATCTGCGACCAGCGATGAAACAATTTTACCGAATGCTGCACCGATGATCACACCCACTGCCAAATCGACAACGTTCCCGCGCATCGCGAATTCGCGAAACTCTTTTAAAAAACTCATTTTATTCTCCTTGTGCCAGCTGACGTTGTAAGTTTAACAAATGTATTTTCATTTGCCATTCCCAGTAGATAGTTACCGCAAAATATTAACCTTTGAATAATAAGGGATAATAAAAAGGCGCCTGTTCGGCGCCCTGGGAATTACAGGAAGAAAGGACTTGGCTGGAACAGCCTTTCTACATCGGAAATAAACTTCTTATCGGTCAAAAACATGATCACATGATCGCCCTGCTCGATCCGCAGATTATTATTCGCGATCATTACGTCGTTGCCCCGCACAACGGCGCCGATGATCGTACCTGGCGGCAGCTTGATCTCATCGATCGAACGCCCGACCACCCGGGAGGTGCTCTCATCACCGTGCGCCACGGCCTCAATCGCTTCGGCAACACCGCGGCGAAGGGAGGAGACGCCGACAATATCGGCTTTACGAACATGGCTGAGGAGTGCGGAAATTGTGGCCTGTTGAGGTGATATCGCGATATCAATGACACTGCCCTGGACCAGATCCACGTAGGCTCTGCGCTGGATCAGCACCATCACTTTTTTCGCGCCCATTCGCTTTGCCAGCATCGCCGACATAATGTTTGCTTCATCGTCGTTAGTGACGGCAATAAACAGGTCCACCTGGTCAATATGCTCTTCAGCCAGCAGCTCCTGGTCCGATGCATCACCGTAGAAGACGATTGTATGCTGCAGCTTTTCCGCAAGCTCAGCGGCTCGCTGCTGATTACGTTCGATAAGCTTGACGCTGTAATCTTTTTCCAGCTTATGGGCCAGACCCGCGCCAATATTGCCCCCGCCGACCAGCATAATACGCTTATACGGCTTTTCCAGTCGCTGCAGTTCGCTCATGACCGCGCGAATATGCTGCGAGGCGGCAATAAAGAATACTTCATCGCCGGCTTCCACAATCGTCGAACCCTGTGGGCGAATAGGACGATCGTGGCGGAAAATAGCGGCCACACGCGTATCGATATGCGGCATATGCTCCCGCATGGTGGACAACGCATTCCCTACCAGCGGACCACCGTAATAGGCTTTTACTACGGCGAGGCTGACTTTCCCTTCGGCGAAGTTCACGACCTGCAGCGCGCCGGGATATTCGATCAGCCGGTGAATATTGTCGATGACCAGCTGTTCCGGAGCGATTAAGTGATCGATAGGCACCGCTTCAGAATTGAAGAGCTTATCCGCATCACGAACGTAATCTGGCGCACGAATACGCGCAATACGGTTTGGGGTATTGAATAATGAGTAGGCGACCTGACAGGCCACCATATTGGTTTCATCCGAACTGGTGACCGCTACCAGCATATCGGCATCATCGGCCCCCGCCTCGCGCAGTACGCGAGGGTGAGAGCCATGTCCCTGGACGACACGCAGGTCGAACTTATCCTGCAGGCTGCGCAGACGGTCGCCATTGGTATCAACCAGCGTAATATCATTGTTCTCGCCGACAAGGTTTTCCGCCAGCGTGCCGCCGACCTGGCCGGCGCCCAGAATAATAATCTTCATCTGCAGTGACCCATTAATTCCGACGTTTGATTAGCTTAGCGTAAAAGAAGCCATCACCTTCTTCCGGGCCCGGCAGATTTTGCTGCCCGGGGCTCGCCGGCGTACCGGTTGCATGAAGTTCAGCATCCGGGGTTCGTGCGAGGAAGGCGGAAATTTGCTGACTATTCTCTTCCGGCAGAATAGAACAGGTAGCGTAAACCAGCGTACCGCCTGGTTTCAGGTGCTCCCAGGTGGCATTCAGGATCTCGGCCTGCAGCTGGGCTAACTCGGCGATATCCCGATCCCGGCGCAGCCATTTGATATCCGGATGGCGGCGAATGACGCCGGTGGCGGAGCAGGGGGCATCCAGCAGAATACGATCGAACTGTTCGTTGCCACACCACTGCTCAGGGAAGCGACCATCGCCCTGTTTGACTTCGGCTTTCATGCCCAGCCGTTTCAGGTTGTCATAGACGCGTGACAGACGCTGTTCATCAATATCCACCGCCATGACCTGAGCCTGCGGGGCAACCTCCAGAATATGCGTCGTCTTGCCGCCCGGTGCGGCGCAAAGATCGAGAATGCGTTCGCCATTTTCCGGCAGCAGGTAGCGCATACAGCCCTGGGCCGAGGCATCCTGGACGGTGACCCAGCCTTCGGCAAAACCTGGCAACGCATGGACTGGGGCAGGGGTGGCCAGACGCACGGCGTCGGGATAGTCAGGATGGGTGAAGCCCTCTAAGCCGGCCTCTTTAAGCAGAGCAAGCCATTCATCCCGGGAATGATGGTTGCGGTTAACGCGCAGCCACATCGGCGGGCGCTGGTTGTTCGCATCGACGATCTCCTGCCACTGCTGCGGCCAGGCCTGCTGCAGGCGTTTCAGCAGCCATTTGGGATGAAGATAGCGGTTTTCATGCTCAGCAAATTCGACTAATAACGCTTCCTGCTGGCGCTGGAACTGGCGTAGCACGCCGTTGATCAGCCCTTTAAGCTGCGGGCGTTTAATGGCCACCGCGCCTTCTACCGTTTCCGCCAGTGCGGCATGCGGAGGAATACGGGTATAGAGCAACTGATAAAGCCCAACCATGATCAGAAAATGCACGGTGCGCTGTTTGCCGGTCATCGGACGCGCCATCAGCTTGTTGATAAGCCACTCAAGCTGACTGAGCGTACGCAATACGCCAAAGCACAGCTCCTGCAACAGCGCTTTGTCTTTATCGCTGACTTTCTGCTGCAGAGGGGGCAGAACGTTGCTCAAAGACTGACCTTGTTCTACCACTTGCTCGATAGCCTGGGCGGCCAGACTGCGTAAGTTTATTTTGTTTTTCATAAGCGCAAAAATAAAAATGCCCGGCTAACCCGGGCTTTTAAAGAGACAACCGTCAGGCGAGACGGGTACCAGGGATGAACCACTCCCGGCGGGAATTGAGTAAGTCCTGCGAGCTCATCGCTTTTTTACCCGCTGGCTGTAGTGATTCCAGACTGAGGATCCCATCACCCGTGGCGACCTGAATACCCTGCTTGGTTGCTGCCACTATTGTTCCCGGCTCGGCGTGCGTGGCTTCGGCAATAACCGATGCCCGCCAGACTTTGACTGGCTGCCCGTCAATCTCCAGCCAGCTCATTGGCCAAGGATTAAACGCCCGGATGCAACGTTCCAGCTGTGCAGCGGAAAGCGACCAGTCGATGCGGGCCTCTTCTTTACTCAGCTTCTCGGCATAACTGACGAGTGACTCGTCCTGGACTTCAGGCTGTGCCGTTCCGTTTGCCAGTTGCGCTAAGGTTGTCAGCAGTCCCTGTGGGCCGAGGCCGGCCAGCTTATCGTACAGGCTGCCGCTGGTATCCTCAGCGGTAATGGGGCAGGAAAGCTTATACAGCATGTCACCCGTATCAAGGCCGACGTCCATCTGCATGATGGTCACGCCGGTTTCGCTATCGCCCGCCCACAGCGAACGCTGGATCGGCGCGGCGCCACGCCAGCGCGGCAGCAGGGAGCCATGAACGTTGATGCAGCCCAGACGCGGCATCTCAAGCACCGCTTTTGGCAGGATCAGACCATACGCCACCACCACCATGATATCGGCGCCTAAATCGGCGACGAGCTGTTGGTTCTCCTGCGGACGAAGAGACGATGGCTGGAATACGGGGACGTCATGGGCTTCAGCCAGCACTTTTACCGGGCTCGGCATCAATTTTTTGCCGCGTCCCGCGGGACGGTCTGGCTGAGTAAACACGCCAACGATCTGATGTTCAGACGACAACAACGCGTCAAGATGACGCGCTGCAAAATCGGGGGTGCCGGCGAAAATGATACGTAGTGAATGTGACACGGTATTCCTTGTTATCAGGCACGGGAACGTAAACGATCCAGTTTCTCAACCTTCTGACGAATGCGCTGTTGTTTGAGCGGTGACAGATAGTCAATAAACAGTTTGCCAACCAGGTGATCCATTTCATGCTGGATACAGATCGCCAGCAGGCCATCGGCCTCCAGCTCAAACGGCTTACCGTCGCGATCCAGCGCACGGATCTTCACTTTTTCCGCACGGGGTACCAGAGCACGCTGTTCCGGAATGGACAAGCAGCCTTCTTCAATACCGGTTTCGCCGTCTTTTTCCAGCAGCTCCGGGTTGATTAACACCAGCCGCTCTTCACGATTTTCCGACACATCGATCACGATGATGCGCTGATGGATATCGACCTGGGTTGCGGCCAGACCGATGCCTTCCTCGGCGTACATGGTGTCGAACATATCATCGACGATACGCTGAATTTCCGCATTCACTTCTTTGACCGGCTCGGCGACTTTGCGAAGGCGCTCGTCCGGAATATGTAACACTTGCAAAACTGCCATAAAGTTCCAGAGTCGTATTCAGGAGTTGATAAGATTATTAGCTCTATTCTAGACAAAACCCCCTGCAATTGACAGTCTCACTGTCCAATCGCAAAGATTGTCAATGCCGCTTATGGCAGGGGGTAAGGATGACGCCCGACGAGATTTGGCTGCGGCTGATGAAGGTCAATAATTTGTATGGCGACAGGATGCTGGATATTGCGCAGCGGTTATGCGCAGCCGCTTTCGTGGATAGTGAAGCGCTACATGCCGTTGGGATGACCGCGGCGCAGGTGAAGCCATTTTTACGGTTTGACGAGCGGGAGCTTGACGAGACGCAGCGCTGGCTGGAACACCCGGATCATCATCTGTTACGGGCTGACGATCCGCGCTATCCGTTGCGGCTAAGGGCTATCGCTGATTACCCCGGCGCGTTGCTGGTCAGTGGCGACCCCGCCCTGCTTCACAGCGCGCAGCTTGCCGTTATTGGCAGCCGTTTGCACTCCTGGTATGGCGCCCGCTGGGGAAAACTGTTCAGCGAAACGCTGGCGCGTAGAGGGATCACCATCACCAGTGGGCTGGCGTTAGGCATTGATGGTGTTGCGCACCGCGGCGCGCTGGCCGCGGAGGGGAAAACCATCGCGGTGCTGGGCAACGGGCTGGAACAGGTTTATCCGCGGCGCCATGCAAACCTCGCCCAACAGATCATCGACAATGGCGGTACGCTGGTCTCTGAATTTCCACTCATTACGCCGCCGCTTCCCGCTCATTTTCCCCGACGTAACCGTATTATCAGCGGCTTAAGTTTGGGCGTGCTGGTGATTGAGGCGGCGTTGCGAAGCGGATCGCTGGTCACCGTCCGTTGCGCCCTGGAGCAGGGAAGAGATGTGTTCGCCCTGCCTGGCCCGATTGGTAATCCGGGATCTGAAGGTCCGCACTGGTTAATCAAGCAAGGCGCGGTACCGGTGACCTCGCCAGAGGATATCGTGGAGTACTGGCAAAACGAGCTGGCCTGGCTTACTGATACGTCTGATTCGATAAATAATTGCGCCGATCAGCCGTCTGTAGCATTGCCATTTCCGGAGCTCCTGGCTAACGTAGGAGATGAGGTAACACCTGTTGACGTTGTCGCTGAACGTGCCGGCCAATCTGTGCCAGTAACCGTAGCTCAGCTACTTGAACTGGAGTTAGCAGGCTGGATCGCAGCTGTACCCGGCGGCTATGTCCGATTAAGGAGGGCAAGCCATGTTCGACGTACTCATGTATTTGTTTGAAACTTACATCCATAACGAAGCAGAAATGCGCGTGGATCAGGACAAACTGACGCGGGATCTTACCGATGCAGGCTTTGAGCGGGAAGATATCTATAACGCGTTAATGTGGCTCGAGAAACTGGCTGATTATCAGGAAGGTCTCGTTGAACCCATGCAGCTCGCTTCCGACCCGCTGTCGCTTCGGGTGTATACCGAAGAGGAGTGCCAGCGTCTGGATGCCAGTTGCCGGGGATTTTTACTCTTCCTCGAGCAGATTCAGGTGTTGAACCTCGAAACGCGAGAAATGGTGATAGAGCGCGTCCTGGCGCTGGATACAGCTGAATTTGAACTGGAAGACCTGAAATGGGTCATCCTGATGGTACTGTTCAACATTCCGGGCTGTGAAAACGCCTATCAGCAAATGGAAGAATTACTCTTCGAAGTAAATGAAGGTATGCTGCATTAATCTTTTTGCAGCAACATCGAGTTGTTATGACCAAATCAGCACTGTTTTCGGTGCGTAAAAATGAGCCCTGCCCGCAGTGCGGGGCTGAACTGGTGATCCGTTCCGGGAAACATGGCCCGTTTCTCGGCTGTTCGCATTATCCGGACTGTGACTATATCCGTCCCCTGAAAAGTCAGGCGGACGGTCATATCGTTAAGGTGCTGGAGGGACAGGAGTGCCCATCTTGCGGCGCTGTCATGGTGTTACGCCAGGGGCGCTTTGGTATGTTTATCGGCTGCAGTCGCTATCCTGAATGCGAGCATACCGAGCTGATTGATAAACCCGATGAGACCGCTATCGCCTGTCCGCAATGCGGACAGGGGCATCTGGTCCAGCGTCGCTCTCGTTTCGGTAAAACCTTTCATTCCTGCGATCGCTACCCTGATTGCCAGTTCGTTATCAATTTTAAACCGGTAGCGGGCGAATGCCCTGAATGCCATTACCCGCTGTTAATTGAAAAGAAGACGGCGCAGGGGCTCAGACGCTTCTGTGCCAGTAAACAATGTGGAAAGCCGATCCCGGCGGAATAAATCAGTGAACAATAACCTGCCCTCAGAAACCGTCGCCCATGCCGTGGCGGTACTGAAAAATGAACATGTCATCGCCTACCCCACAGAAGCCGTTTTTGGCGTTGGCTGCGATCCAGACAGCGAAACGGCCGTCATGCGTCTGCTGGAGCTGAAGCAGCGTCCTGTTGACAAGGGATTGATCCTTATCGCCGCCAGCTTTGAGCAGTTGAAGCCTTATGTTGATGATTCACGGTTAAGTGACTCGCAGCGGGACGCTATCTTTTCCTGCTGGCCGGGACCGGTGACGTTTGTATTCCCGGCGCGTCCTGAAACGCCGCGCTGGCTGACGGGGCGTTTTGATTCGCTGGCCGTACGCGTGACCAACCATCCGCTGGTGATTGAATTGTGCGAAGCTTACGGAAAACCGCTGGTCTCGACGAGCGCCAATCTCACCGGGCAACCACCGTGTCGTACCACCGCAGAGGTTCATGCTCAGTTTGGTGACAGCTTCCCGGTTGTGGATGGCGCCACAGGTGGACGGCAAAATCCATCTGAAATCCGTGATGCCCTGACGGGTAAACTGTTCCGCCAGGGGTGAACCATGGAAACCTATGCCGTTTTTGGTAATCCGATCGCGCACAGCAAATCGCCTTCTATTCATCAGCTGTTTGCCCGCCAGTTAGGGATTACTCATCCTTATGGACGTGTGCTGGCGCCGCTGGACGATTTTGTCTCTTCTCTGAATCAGTTCTTTGCAGAAGGAGGAAAGGGGGCCAACGTCACCGTTCCTTTTAAAGAGGAAGCTTTTGCGCGCGCGGACGAGCTGACAGAACGCGCTGCGCTGGCGGGAGCAGTAAATACCCTGAAACGCCTGGAAGATGGCCGTTTACTGGGGGACAACACCGACGGTATTGGCCTCCTGAGCGATCTGGAACGCCTGGGGTTCATTAAGCCGCGCCAGCGGATCCTGCTGGTAGGTGCTGGTGGCGCATCACGCGGGGTTCTTTTGCCGCTTCTGTCGCTGGGATGTGCCGTCACGATCGTGAATCGAACCTATTCTCGTGCCCATGAGTTAGCCACTCTCTTCGCCCATACCGGTAGCGTCAGCGCAAGAGAGATGGATACCTTATCCGGGGAAACATTCGATCTGATCATCAATGCGACGTCCAGTGGAATAGACGGTGATGTACCGGCTATCCCGGCATCTGTTGTCCACGCTGACGTGTATTGCTATGACATGTTTTACCAGAAAGGGCCAACACCGTTTCTTCACTGGTGCCAGCAGTATGGCGCAGTCCACTGTGCTGATGGGCTGGGAATGCTGGTGGCGCAAGCCGCCCATGCTGTTCTGCTATGGCACGGCGTCCTGCCGGCTATCGCTCCGGTCATCGAAACGCTGCAGCAGGAACTGAATGCATGAATCAGGCGATTCAGTTTCCTGACCGGGAATCATGGGATGCCGAACGGCAGGGTGTGGTTTTTCCTGTGCTGGTCAATGGGATGCAATTAACCTGCGCAATTTCAGGACAGAGCCTGCAGCAGCGTTTTGGTGCAGAGGGGCCAGCGCAGTGGCTGGCCGCCTTCCAGGAACATCGTTGGGATCTAGAGGAAGAGGTGGAAGCATTGATCCGCGATGGTCAGGAAGATGCTCAGGGCTGGATCTGGTTATCCTGATCCAGGTATTCATTTTTCCATTTCACATAGTTATTTGCTGAATACTTCAGTCCTTCCCGTTCCGTCTCCGTCAGGGGGCGGATCTGTTTGACCGGATTGCCAAAGTAAAGGTAGCCGCTTTCCAGTTGTTTGTTCTGCGGTACCAAACTGCCTGCACCAATCATGACGTCATCGCCAACGACGACACCATCTAATAAGATCGAACCCATACCAACCAGCACGCGGTTGCCGATAGTGCAGCCGTGCAGCATCACTTTATGACCAACAGTTACATCCTCACCAATGATCAGCGGATTTCCCTCCGGCTTATAAGAGGACTTATGGGTCACATGGAGAACGCTACCGTCCTGAATATTGCTGCGTTGACCTATCGATACATAGTTGACGTCGCCGCGAATGGCCACCAGAGGCCAGACGCTGACATCATCGGCAATTCTGACATCACCGATGACAACGCTGGATGCGTCAATCATGACGCGAAGACCGATTTGTGGGAAAAATGCTTTATAGGGGCGCAGCTGAGCAGACATATAGACCTCAAAATACCGGAATGTAAGAAGACTTTGGTGGCTTTTATCTCCCTGTGCAACCCCTGAAAACGGTGAAAATTGAGCAAATCGTGCAATTACGCGACGAAAAGGGTGAAAAATCACCATTCAGAAAAAAAGATCGAAAAAAGGCTTGTGCAAAAAAATGGGATCCCTATAATGCGCTCCCACTGACACGGCAGATGTGAATCACTTCACACAAACAGCCGGTTCGGTTGAAGAGAAAAATCCTGAAATTCAGGGTTGACTCTGAAAGAGGAAAGCGTAATATACGCCACCTCGCGACAGAGCGCTAAAGCGCGTCGCAACTGCTCTTTAACAATTTATCAGACAATC